>CAVHAH010000279.1:0-2007 GCA_963633785.1 bacterium | reverse complement strand
GTTCAGGAAAATGCCTTCATCGATGTTGCACAAATGAGCGAAAGTATGTTAAAATCTGCAGTGCTGGGCGAGAGTATATGCACGCTTTCGGATGCGGATTATGCCGCGTTTATCGATAAAAAGGTCGTTGCAACGGGATGCACCGAAGAAGAGGCGCGCGCGAAATACGGCCTTGAAGCGTATCTGATTGAAGAATACGATTCCGTATTCATGGACACGCTGGAAGCCTATGCGTTCTATCGCTTAAAGGAACTCGGCGAAGCTCTGACAAAATCTCAACAGGAGGAAGTAAAATGATTTCTTACGCAAGCTACGATAATTTTGATGCCCTGCTTCAACAGGAATTTGTGATGGTGGACTTTTATTCCGAAACCTGCGGTCCGTGCAAGGTGCTTTCGAAAATCCTGGAGGATTTGGACGATGAATTGCCTTTCGTGAATGTGGCCAAGGTGAATCTCACGAATTATCCGAAGATCGGAGAAGATTACGAGATTGATGCCGTTCCGACGGTGCTGTTTGTGAAAAACGGCGAGATTCGGGAACGGGTCGTCGGTCTCATGGCGCGGGATGAAATTCTCGAGAAAATCAGCACTCATTATTACGGCTGAGGAGGCGTATTCATATGAAGCGATTCAAGAAATGTTTGATTGCAATCGCCCTGCTCTGCATGGTTGTCGGCCTTTCGGGCTGTGAATCCTTTTACCAGCTGTTCATCGATGAAAGCGATGTCTCGTCGGGCGTGTATACTGCGGTGTATGATGCCGAATCCGAAGGGGAAATCCCCGAAACGTCGCTTGTCAAGGGCGACCTGCGCGATGCCATTTCGACTTACGGTCTTACTTTGGAAGCCACGCTTGCATACGATTTGGAAACGAGCAACGAAGCAACGCTTTCTTTCTTTTACTATCACAACTCCGAAAACGAGGAAGCAGCGGATTATTGCAAAATCGGTCTGAGCTGCATGGGAACCTATGAAGGCGATGCCGAAAAGGTCACGTTTACCTTTGAAAAGGACGGCTACAATACTGTAATCGTTCAGTTCGGTTCGGATTTCGCCGATAACGACATTTTCCGCGGATGCAGCTTTAATGCAGACGGCAGCTGCGGCATTTGGGCGTATGCGAGCGTTCCCTGGGAATACGAGGATGTTGCCGTGATAGACGAGAATGTCGTGAAAGATTTGCCCGATTCCGTTGAAATCACGCTTTCCGGCAATAAAATCACAGGTTGGAGCATAGCGGATTGATTTTCTCGAAAGGATAGATGAATATGATTTACGATTGCGCAATCATCGGAACGGGGCCTGCGGGGCTTTCCGCCGCTTTGAATCTCAAAATCCGCAAAAAGAGTTATCTGTGGATCGGAAGCAAAAGCCTGAGCGAAAAGGTTGTTCGTGCGGAGCGAATTTCCAATTACCCCGGTTTTGTGAATGTTTCCGGAAGCGATTTGGCGGAAGCGTTTCAAAAACAGATATCCGAAATGGATCTTGAAATCACGGAACAAATGGTGAACAGCATCGTTCCTTTCTCCGATCACTATGCCCTGATGGCGGGAAGCGAATTCTACGAGGCGAAGACGATTATTCTGACCACCGGTATCGCACGAAACACCATGCTTCCCGGAGAGGCGGAGTATCTGGGCAAAGGCGTAAGCTATTGCGCCACTTGCGACGGCGGATTGTATCAGGGCAGGACGATTGCCGTGCTCTGCGGAAATCAACGCTTCGAATCGGAAGTAAAGTATCTTGCGGACATTGCGGGAAAAGTATATTGCAGACGGGAATATAAGGGTGATTCCGCATTGCCCGATTCCGTTGTTCCGATTGATCGGAAGGTCTCGGCCATTCTGGGCGAAAAGCGCGTGAACGGCATTCAGACGGAAAACGGCGAGGTTATTCCCGTGGACGGCGTGTTCATTTTGCGTGATTCCGTGGCGATGTCTCATTTACTGCCGAAACTCGCAATGGAAGACGGTCACATTTCGGTAAATCGCCAAATGGAAACGAAT
>CAVHAH010000278.1:0-2008 GCA_963633785.1 bacterium | reverse complement strand
ACGCAGTATGATGCCACCATGCCGAACGTGCAGGTTGCATATCCGCCGGAGTCTCTGAGCATGACGATGGGCGAATATCTGTCCAAGTGCAATAAGACTCAGCTGCGCATTGCCGAAACGCAGAAGTATGCTCATGTTACATTCTTCTTCAATGGCGGCGAGGAACGTACTTTCCCCGGAGAGGATCGTATTTTGATTCCTTCTCCTTCTGCGGAAGAAGTTCCCACGTTTGATTTGAAGCCTGAAATGAGCGCCTATGAAGTCACCGATGCCGTGTTGCCCTGCATCAATCAGGATAAGTACGATGTAATTATTTTGAACTTTGCAAATTGCGACATGGTCGGACATACGGGTGTGATGTCTGCGGCTATGAAGGCTGTTAAGACGGTTGATGAATGCGTCGGAAAAATCGTAGATGCCATTACTGCTCATGGCGGCAAGTGCATTATTACGGCAGACCACGGAAACGCAGATCAGATGATTGATCCCGTTCATGGCGGCCCCTTCACTGCGCATACCACGAATCTGGTGCCGGTGATTGTGGTTGATCCCGAGAATCCGCAGCAGGCTCTTCGCGACGGCGGAAAGCTCTGCGATCTCTGCCCGACGATTCTCGACTTGATGCATTTGGAAAAGCCCACGGAAATGACAGGCGAATCTCTGATTAAGCACTGATTTGCATAATATATTTCCAAAGGTAAAAAGGACCTCCTGTTGTAGTGTAAATACAGCAGGAGGTCCTTTCGAATAGCCGAATCATCAAGCTTACCGACTATTGATAAAGCGTAAAAATAAGGAGTTGTTGCAACCAGTGCAACAGCTCCTTGTTTATAGATATGGAATTATTTGCTCTTGATATACTCGTCAATGGCTTTCGCAGCGTTTTTACCTGCGCCCATTGCGAGAATAACGGTTGCCGCACCGGTAACGGCATCGCCGCCGGCGTACACGCCTTCGCGGCTGGTCAGACCATCTTCACCCTTGGTTACGATGCAACCATGCTTGTTGGCTTCCAAACCGGGCGTGGTCGAACGAATCAGCGGATTCGGGCTGGTGCCCAGTGCCATAATCATCGTATCGATGTCCAGGATGAATTCGCTGCCTTCTTTCACAATCGGGCGACGACGACCGGAAGCATCCGGCTCACCGAGTTCCATCTCAACGCACTTCATGCCGATAACTTCGCCGTTCTGAGGATCGCGCGGATTTTCGGGATTGTTGTAGCCGAGCACCTCAACAGGATTCGTAAGGGTCTTGAAGATGATACCCTCTTCCTGAGCGTGTTCAACTTCTTCACGACGGGCGGGAAGCTCTTCCATGCCGCGGCGATATACAATGTATACCTCTTCAGCACCCAAGCGCTTTGCACAGCGCGCGGCATCCATTGCAACGTTACCGCCGCCGACAACCGCAACTTTCTGACCGTGGCGAATCGGAGTTTTGCTATCGGGCTTATAAGCCTTCATCAAATTGATACGGGTCAGGAATTCATTTGCGGAGTAAACGCCCTTCAAGCTCTCGCCGGGAATGCCCATGAAGCGGGGAAGACCTGCGCCGGAACCGATGAACACGGATTCATAACCGTCTTCAAACAGCTCGTCAATCGTGAGTACCTTACCGATAACCATATCGGTTTCGATGTCTACACCCAGCGCCTTCAGATTTTCAACTTCCTTGTTTACGATGGCCTTGGGCAGACGGAACTCCGGAATGCCGTAGCTCAGAACGCCGCCGGCAACGTGCAGGGCTTCAAATACGGTTACCTTGTAACCCAAACGTGCCAAATCGCCCGCACAGGTCAGACCGGCAGGGCCTGCACCGATAACAGCCACTTTGTGACCGTTCGCCGCAGGGGCTTTCGGAGCTTCGGTAGCATGTTCACGATGCCAGTCCGCCACAAAGCGCTCCAGACGGCCGATGCCGACAGGTTCGCCCTTGATGCCGCGAATGCACTTGGATTCGCACTGCGTCTCCTGCGGGCAAACACGACCGCAGACAGCGGGAAGAG
>CAVHAH010000277.1:0-2070 GCA_963633785.1 bacterium | reverse complement strand
AACGCATGGCTTTGATGTGTTGCTCACACATGCGCCGATGGCGGGAGTGGGGGACGCATCCGATCTTCCGCACCGTGGTTTTGAAACATTCAAAACCGCAGTAGATAAATATCATCCCGCATATCATATTCACGGGCACGTTCATAAGGAATATGATTTTCGATTCCGCCGCACGCGTGAATACGGAAGCACGATTGTAATCAACGCATGGATGAGTCATTTTCTGGAAATTGACGTGAATGCTTTGCAAAGAAAGGCAAAATGAGGGCAGGAGTTTTCTCCTGCCCTTTTTTGATGAATCGTAATTACTGTTTGACCGAACCGAGAATGCCGTTTACGAAATTCTTCTGCAAAAGGAAGAATATAACAACGGTCGGAACTGTTGAAATGGTAACGGCCAGCATGATTGAACCGAAGTCCAACACATAGCCGTCCAACAGATTCGAAATGTAAATCGGCATGGTTTTCGAATTGTTATCCGTCAGCGAAACCAACGGCCAGAGGTATGCATTCCAGGAATTCATGAACGTGACCGTTGCGGCGGCCGCATAGGTCGGACGCATAACCGGAATGAACATTTTCACGAATACACCGAATTCACCCATACCATCGATGCGTGCGGCTTCAATCAAATCACGCGGGAACGATTGCGCTCCCTGACGGAACATGAAAATCAGGAATGCCGTGGCAAGCGAAGGAAGCATAACGGCCCAAATGGTATTCAGCAGATTCAGGTTGTTCTTTCCGAACAGGGTGAACAACGGAATCAATGTGGCCGCCTGAGGAACCATCATCGACAGCATCATGAGCTTCATTACCCAATCTTTGCCGCGCGATTTGTAAACCACAAATCCATAGCCTGCCGCAGAGCTGACCAACAATGAACCGATTGTGATGCAGAGGGAATACTTCATGGAATTCCCGAACGACAACATGAGCTTGCCGTCGAAAGTGGTGTTGATCAGATTGGGCAAAAGATGATTGCCGAATGTCAGTTTGCCCAAGGTGATGTCCATGGATGTGTTCGTAGAAGAAACCACAATCCAGTAGAACGGGAACACCGACAGGAACGCAAACAGACACAGGAAAGCATGCTTGAAAACCAAAGTCAGAACATGCATTTTGATACCGAAGAAAATCAACGCCGCCAGAATAACGATGCCGACCGCAAGATAGATAAATCTGTGCGACATGGTCGTCAAATCGCTTTCATTCAGGTTGAATTTACTCATGGCCGAAGCCATATAAGTGAATTCTTCCGTCGATAATCCGTATTCCTCGGCCTTATCGTTTGAAAGCGCCGCAACAGCCTCTTCCGCCGAAGAATAATTTGCGCTGTATTCCAGGTATTCATGTGCCAAACGGAACATTTCGGATTTCGTTCGCGCAGGATATTTCACAGCCGCCGCACGAACCGCTTCGATGTCCGCAAGCGCAGAGTCTTTCTCGCTTTGCGCTTTTTCAATCTTCTTGGTTTGCTTCTTGACTGCTTTTTCGGCACTCTTCACATCGCCTTGCGCATCTTCAACCGCTTTTTGCAAATCAGCGTTTTCGGGATCCTGATTCAGCTGTGCCTGAGCGGTTTCCAGTGCAGTGTTGGCCTCTTCGAGTTCCGTGTTGGCTTCTGCGAGCTTTTCCTGAGCTTTGGCGATGGATTTGTCCGCATCAGCAATGGTGGCTTCCATTTCAACTGCGGCACGGCTGCCGTAATCATTGAGCGCATCGGTCAGGCCGTTTGTATGCGTTACTACGCTGAGAATATTCAATCCGCCCGTAAGCAGTACCGCAATACCCACATACAATACAACAACCATCACAGCCACGGTTATCGTGCGCGTATAACGCCCCTTGAATCCGGCCGTAGTGCGAATCGCACTGCGTGTACGCATTGCCGAGAGTGCATTTCGCCCCGAAATGATTGCGATGATTATCGCACACCCCAGAATCACCCAACGGAGCTCGAGCAGCAGCGTTTGCGTAAGCAACAGTTTGGCTGCGGCACTCACGGTGGAAATATCGATGCTCTGTCTAAGCAGTGCGATATATTCGGAAACCGCCATGCCGGAGTTG
>CAVHAH010000276.1:0-2073 GCA_963633785.1 bacterium | reverse complement strand
GGACTATGAATATCTCGATCTGGTTGCAAAGGATTTAAAGCAGGATGTGGTTCTGAAATGTTGCATCCGTCTGGCCAAACAGGGCAAATGGGACGGCGTGAAGCGTTTCGGCGGCATTTTGCAGGTGCAAAGTCTGGAATGGCTGATGCAGTTGGCCATTGACGCGGGCAATTTCGACGCCGTGGACATGTTGGACGGACTCATGAAGAGCGAAGCAAAGGAGCAGGATTCGTAATGGACAGCTTTTCTCAGGAGGATATTCAGCAAAACAAGCTGAAAGCCGGTCTTGGCTATCTCGTATTCTTTCTGCCGTTGATTCTCTGCAAGGAATCCAAGCTGGGCAAATACTGTGCAAATCAGGGGCTGCTCTTGTGGATCGTCAGTCTGCTGGCCGGCATTCTGTTTGCCATTCTCGGCAGTCTTCCGCTGATCGGCGGACTGCTCAAACTGATCGGCAGTCTGTTTCAATTTGCGCTGCTGCTGATGGGCGTGCTGTGTCTCGTACAGCTGACCACCAACGGTCGTGTAATCGAATTGCCGTATATCGGAAAGTTTCGGATTCTGCAGTAAAGCAGTACCCGCCGTGCCGGAGCATGGCGGGTACACATTTTAAACGGTAAACGTATTATACACCTTTTCCAAGCATTTCAGATCGCAACAGCGCGCCTTTATGGCCTTATCCCATGCGCCAAGATTTGCATCATCGGTATAAATCAGTGTCCTGAGACGCTGTGCTGTTTTTTGTATCGCTTCCCAATCCGTGCTTACCGCAACGTATTGTTTTTGAAGCAAACGTCTATAGCGGAGATCCTGTTCACTCTCGATATCAAACAGCAAAAGTGCTTCATCCGGAACCGGAATCATATTGTGAAATTGATTGCTCCGTACGTTCCATCGCCGATTTTTCGGAAGTCTTTCGTGTTCTTCATCGTTTGGTGTTTCGGAGACGTGAACGGTGCGTAGTACTTGATGCCCGAAATTTCCAGCACCACGCCGACATACGGTCGTTTCTCGCTTTTGTTCAACGCAACACGCTGATCATACGCCCTCAAAAACGCGATATATTCATCCATGATATGGTAGAATCTCACTCAAACCCCACTACGAAAATCAGGAGTGATTGCTCACTCCTGCATTTTTCGGTTCCCGCTTATGGTGGGGACTTCCCAGCTTTAAAGACGGAGTTTCCCCCTCTTCCCTTTCATTTATACACGATCCCGTTCCCTTTTGCAAGCAATTTCGGAACAGAAATTCGAAAAATGGCGAATTCCGGCGTTTCTGTGTGTTTCGTCTGTCATTTAATTTTGTCGCATTTTTGTCCCTGTAAAATCGATTTTTCGCTCGAAAAGATGCAACAAAAATCGCGTACCATACGTCTATATAGCGTTATTATGGGAACCGGAGGAACAGGGATGAAACCATTCAAAATCTTACTGGCCATTGTGTTGATTGTTATTTTGGGTCTGACGATGCTGGCCTCGGCCGAAACGCAGACTGCCGATATTTCCGTGTTGATGAGTGATTCGATCACGCCGAAATCCACCTGCATCAGTGCCGATCTTTCCATTCCGGAAGGCGCACAGACGGAGGAACACACCTGCGAAATCGACAAGGTAAGTTCCTCCGGCACCACCATGCACGTAGAAATCAGCCTGATTGCCACGGAATCCGTCTCGGATGAAGGCTGGGATGCGCTCGACACGTGGCTCAATGATCATGTCGCCAAGGCGATTCAGGGCATCGCCATCGACACGGAATCCATGGCCAATGTGATTTTCTCCGCCGTAAACGAAGGTCGTCAGGAGACGCTTGCGGCGGACACGGTTCTTCCGTCGTTTGATGTCTGGCAGCTTGAAAAAGTGAATGTCACGATTCCGTATTACCCGGAGCTTTCCAACGGCATCAACGGTTCGGCCACGCAGCGCCTTCAGGAACGTCTGATTCTGTTGGGCTACCTTAACGACAAGGCCGACGGCTATTTCGGCAACAACACGAAAGCCGCCGTAGAAATGCTTCAGAAATACCTGTGCGAATTGGAACAGGACTGGCTGGATGCACAGCCGACACCGGAAC
>CAVHAH010000275.1:0-2096 GCA_963633785.1 bacterium | reverse complement strand
GTCCAACACGATATGGACGCCGACGCTGGCGACCATCGGAAACCTGATTGACTGCGGACGTTATCCGAATGAGGTGCTCAAGCCGTTGCTGGAATATCAAATCAACGCCGTTCGAAGCTGTGCCGAGCAGGGTGGTATGATTGCTTTGGGAAGCGATGCGGGGGCATACATGGTTCCCCACGTAAAAGGTCAAGCGGATGAATACGCTTTGTTGAAAATCGCGCTGGGCGACCGAGCGGATTCCGTTATAAAATGCGCAGAATCTGCGATTCAAGAGAGATTTGTCGCATCGTGAAAAGCGGTTGGGGCAATGCAGCCTCTCGCAAACCGATTTGAATCATTGAAAAAGCACGGGCCTTATTGCGCAGACCCGTGCTTCTTTTTTCCATAGACAATTCGAACCAGCTTATACAGTTTCGGATGAATGCCGATCAGCAATGCCTGAATGCGGCGATTGCGGTTGCGGCGTTTATCGGAATAGTAAATCTTCCAGCGCTTTTGCGCGCGGATATAATCAATCAATTCGTTCGTATGCGCATCGAATCGATCATACGCCAGCGTTCGTATGGCAATATCCACCGATTGTATAACGGTTATATCGTGCATGGATGGGAATACGGAACAAAGCTCTTCCATTTTGCGCGTGCAAACATATTCCGTATAGCATTTTTCGTAAGTGCGGGCATTATACAGGCTGGTCGGGTAGAAAATATAGTGGTAGATGGGTTCGGTGCTGACCCACGCACGACCGTTTTGAATGATGGCCTCAATCCAAAACAGTCGGTCTTCGCCCATTTCAAGGTTTTCCCGAAAGCGAAGCGGCGTTCCGTCCGAGCGGACAAGTGCACTCCGCCGATAAATTTTGCTGCAAACAAACGGCTGATAAATCGGACTGTCCGGCGCAAGAATTTCCTCCGCTTCGGCGATACGGGCGGGGAAAACGCGCGAATCTCCACGTTTCGTTCCATCCTCGTTTTCATAGCGAAGGCCGCCGCTGGCGATATTCACACCGTGGTCATTCACGGCGTGATACAGATACTCCAAATAATTTTTTTCGACAAAGTCATCGGCATCAACGAAACAGATGTATTCGCCTGTTGCCGCATCCATGCCCACATTGCGCGTGCTTGAAAGACCGCCGTGCGGATGTCGGAGCACATGAATGCGTGAATCCCGAGCGGCATACGCTTCGCAAACGCTCAAAGACGCATCCTCCGAAGCGTCGTCCACGCAAATCAGTTCAAAGTTTTCATAGGTCTGTTCCAGTATGGAATCCAAACAGCGGGGCAGTTTCTTTTCGGCATTATAAACCGGAATAATTACGGAAATACATTCTGAATGCATAAATCATTTCCCTTTAGCTTTGTATTTTGATTCTTTTATACACCTTTCGCACAGCCTTATACAGCTTCGGGTGAATGCCGATTAACAGCGCCTGAATGCGGCGATTGCGTGTAAGGAGTTTATCGGAACAGTAAATCTTCCAACGCTTTTGCGCACGGATATAAGCAATCGTTTCGTCTGCTTGGGCATCGAGGCGATCATAAGACAGTGCGCGCAAGGCAAAATCCACCGTGCGTCTGACGATCGCATCATGTGCGGAGGGATACGCCGAGCAAAGCTCTTCCATTTTGCGTGAATTCGCAAATTCCATATAGCTTTTTTCGTAAGTGCGTGAATGGTATAAGCTGGTCGAATATAAAATATAGTGGTAGAGCGGTTCGGAGCTGATCCACGCACGACCGTTCTGACGAATCACATCCACCCAAAACAGAAGATCTTCGCCCATGCATACCCCCCCGGGAAGCGAATCGGCGTTCCGTCTCGGCATATAAGCGCACTCCGCCGAAAGATTTTGTCCCAAGCCGAAGGCTGAAAGGTTGCGCAGCATGGCGTAAGAATTTCTGCGGCTTCGGCGAGATGAGCGGGGAAAACGTGCTTGTTTTCAAGCGGCGTTCCGTCTTCGTTTTCATAGCGAAAACCGGCGGTTGCAACATCCACACCGTGGTCATTCACGGCACGATACAGATATTCCAGATAGTTTTTTTCGACAAAGTCATCGGCATCAACGAAACAGATGTATTCGCCTGTTGCCG
>CAVHAH010000274.1:0-2096 GCA_963633785.1 bacterium | reverse complement strand
AAATCCCAGCACATTGCCGCCCAATTCATACATCGCGGCTTCAAACGACAAACGCGTGCGCGTGGACGGCTCAAAGAACAGCGTCGCCAGTTTCTTGCCGTGGCAGGCTTCTGAATACTTCTTCGGATTCGCGATGATGTCCAGCGCGCGGTCGATCAACTCCTGAATCTCGTCCGTGGACAGCTGCATGATATCAATCAGATGGCGCATTATTGGTTTCCTCCGATCCAGGATTCATCCGAGGGGTTGTTGCGAAACGCGATCAAACGCGAAATGTCTGCGGGCTGAATGTACCCCGCTTCGGCGGCGGCTTCGGTCATCGCATCGAAATCGGTGAGCGAGATGTTTTTCACATTCGCTTCCTTCAGCCGATCCAGCCCCTTCCGCATTCCGTAGGTGAATATCGACACAATGCCCAGCACCTCCGCGCCCGCTTCGCGCAATACGTTCACCACTTCAATCGCGCTGCCCGCGGTGGAAATCAGATCTTCCACCACAACCACTTTCTGACCGGGCAGAAGTTTGCCTTCAATCTGATTCTTGCGCCCGTGATCCTTCGCACCCGAACGCACATAGCCCATCGGCAGATTCATCAGATGCCCCACGATTGCGGCGTGGGCGATGCCCGCGGTCGACGTGCCCATCAGCACTTCCGCCTCGGGATAGTTTTCGCGGATGATTTCGGCAAGCCCCTCTTCGATCTGCGTGCGCACCTCGGGTGCAGTCAACGTCAAACGATTGTCGCAGTAAATCGGGCTCTTGATGCCGCTCGCCCAGGTGAACGGCTCGTCGGGGCGGAAAATTACCGCCTGAATGCTCAACAGTGCCTTCGCAATCTGATTCTTTCTGTTCATGAGGGTCGCTCCTTTCAATCCACAAATTCGCGCACGCAGCGACGATATGCCGCCACAGGATCCGCCGCCGCAGTAATCGGACGCCCGACCACAATGTAATCGCTGCCCAGTTCCTTCGCCTTCGCGGGAGTAGTCACGCGCTTCTGGTCGCCCACATCGCCGTCGGCAAAGCGAACGCCGGGCGTAACGGTCAGGAAATTTTTGCCGCAGCAATCATGCACCTTGCCCGCTTCCAGCGGCGAACAGACCACGCCGTCCAAACCCGACTGCTGCGCCGTTTGCGCATAATGCATGATTACTTCGTCAATCGGCTTTTCAATCAGCAAATCGTTTTCCAGAGAAGTCTGGTCGGTGGAAGTCAATTGGGTCACGCCGATTAACAGCGGACGGCTTCCGTCCGGGCGGGTCAGACCTTCCAGCGCCGCGCGCATCATGTTCGCCGTGCCTGCGCAGTGCAGGTTGGTGATATCCACATCCAAACGGGACAGCACCGCCATCGACTTTTTCACGGTGTTGGGAATGTCATGCAGCTTCAAATCAAGGAAAATCTTGTGGCCGCGCGCCTTAATCCGACGCACGATGGAAGGCCCTTCCGCATAGAAAAGCTCCATGCCGATTTTCACAAAGGGCTTTTCCTCGGTGAATTGATCCAGAAAGGCAAAAACCTGATCGCTGCTTGAGAAATCGCAGGCAATAATTACATCGCGTCCCATTCGTGTGCACCTCCGATAATATCCGTTAAATTCTGAATGCCGTATTGATTCATGGTTTCGGGCAGCTGCTGAATGATGTCGCGGCAGGCGAACGGGCTGACCAGATTCTTCGCGCCGATCTCCACCGCCGTCGCGCCCGCGAGCATCATTTCCAACACGTCTTCCGCGCTCGAAACGCCGCCCATGCCGACGATCGGAATTTTCACCGCTTCATACACCTGATACACCATCCGCACCGCCAGCGGGAAAATCGCGCCGCCGCTCATGCCGCCGGTCTTGTTGGCCAGAAGCGGTTTTTTCGTTTTCAGGCTGATGCGCATGCCCATCAGCGTGTTGATCAGGGAAAGCCCGTCCGCGCCGGCGCCCTCGCACGCCTTCGCGATTTCGGTGATGTCCGAAACATTCGGGCTGAGTTTCATGATGACCGGCTTGCGGGTCACCTTTTTGACCGCGCGCGTAACTTCCGCCGCAAGTTTCGGATCCGTGCCGAAGCTCATGCCGCCGCCGTGCACGTTCGGGCAGGAGATGT
>CAVHAH010000273.1:0-2134 GCA_963633785.1 bacterium | reverse complement strand
GCTCTCTTTGATTGAAACCGGAGAAATGCGGTTTCGGATTCTGCGTCGAAGCGCCGTGGCCATAATAATTCCGACAACGGCAAGGAGCAGTGTGATAATCCAGCGAGATGTCGGAGACAGCGTCTTCTGAATCGGAAGATGTGAAAGCATTCGAATCAGCAAAAAAACATTCAGCATCAGGAAAGAACTATACAAAATGATTGCCGAACGCGCCCAATGCAGAAAAGCGCTTATACCGCCAAACAGGCACAGCGCCGCATTCACAAACAGCACCGTGCAAATCACGCCTTCATAATAAGCCATAATTCACATTCACCTCGATTCGGGAACGAAGGTCACGCAAAAAGCGGCGTCCGTTTGCTCCATCTGAACTTTTCCGAACGACTGATATTTCGAAAAGTCGGGAAACGATGTTACATCCTCCATAATCAGGCGAATGGAGAAACGCTTGGCGCACTCGATGCGAACCATCATGGCGGTCAGCCCCGGAAGTGCGGCCTCAACGCAGAATTCAAAGAAATCATAAACCGCCTGCGCCGTCTCTGCGCTGATGTTGGCATTGCCTTCCTGATGATAGGCGCATACAATATCGTCTTGGGTTAGATAGGTCAGCGATTCCCGAATGCAATGCGCCAACTCTTCAACGGAAACGCTTTCAACGCCGTGGCAGATCAACGCCAGGTTGATGCGCCGTTTGATGTATGCGCCGAGTATGCAGATTTGTTTTAACGCCCTTTGAGTGCCTTCATTCAGCAATCGATTGATTAAGGCAAGCTCGGGTTGAACCAGCGCAGTCAGGTCGTCCAGAAGATGTTTCTTTTCTTCGATTCGAATCTGCTGCTGCTTCAATTCGTTTTCGGCTCGAATAAGGTCGTTCACCTCGGACAGCTGTGAAATGATTTCCTCCAATCGCATCTGCATTTGATTGATTTCGGAAACATTATCCACCCAGAGTATGCGTCCGCTGCGAATCGCATTGCTGTGCAGATGTCTGTCTTTGTCGAGATAAACCGTTTGTTGCGCCGAAGCCTGTATCTGATTCCTTGAAAGGTCGGGCGCATATTTCGTTCGATAGAGCACAAATCCGTCCGTGTCTACGATTTGCGCCTGAAGGGTTGTTTCTCGGAAGAAATCATAATACGCCCTGTTGCTCGGCACCAGACCTGCCTGCAAAAAGCATTCCCAAACAGCCGCAAACGTTAAGCAAACGCATTCGGGAACCTCGTGAAGCGGGTTTATATTCGTAGTGCTCAGCAAAAACAGCGCACAGCCCAGCATAAAAGCGGATGTAGGTATCCAAATTCTCCGCCGACTTTCGGGAACGCGGCATTTTCGGTAAATCACAAAACCGGTTGCAACAAAAAGCCCGATTATCCACAGCATGGTCAGGTAATAAATCCATCCGCAGGTGTGATCTGTTTCGGGATCGGTCGAATTCGGGCGGAATTCAAACATCATGTGGTGCAAATCGTTTGTGAGTATGGCGAAAATCAATATTCCCGCGGGAATGAACAGCAAAAACCACTTTCGTGAAAACCCTTCGCCTTCGGGACATCCCATCTGCAAAGCGGCGTATAAGCTGAACAGCGGCACAAGAACCTGCGGCACATAATATAAATACCAAAGATAACGGCTTGCGGTTTCCTCCGTAAAGAATCGACATTTCGCAACCCGAAGAAGCAGCCACAGCAAAGCGGTTGCGCAGCAAAGCATCAGATAGCGCCTGACGCCCGAATGCAGTATCCGATAGGCAATCGAAAAACCCCACGCCAAAGCCAGCCCCACATAAATCAGATTGCTCAGAACAAAACATGTGGCGGATAAATGCGGCATGGATACGGATTCAAGCAGGTGAAGCAATCCCGCCAGCACAAATAAGCCCGACACAACGGAAAGAATGCATACCGTCTGACTTTTCTTTATAGGCATATATTTATCTTCGCCTCTTTATTTCGCTTAATCCACCTTGAAAAACAGAGACTGCAGCTCCGCTTAATTTCATTATAACAAATCGGTAGCGGCTTTGCATCATCCGTTTGGCTATAAATTTGTCTGAAAATCGGTTTGAGGATTCAAAACCGGAAAATCGTTTCTACTTTGAGTGTACGGATTATTTGTCGGATGGTTCGGAGCG
>CAVHAH010000272.1:0-2135 GCA_963633785.1 bacterium | reverse complement strand
CTCATATTCTTCTCAGCCATGGTTATTCAGCCTCCTTCTTTGCAAGCAGAGCACAAGTTTCTTCGCGCTTATGCGCTTCGAAGTCACGGTATGTTGCGCCACGCTTCATTGCTTCGTCAAAATCTACCAGGAATCCATCGAATTCCGGTCCGTCTACGCAAGCGAACTTCGTTTCGCCGCCAACGGTCAAGCGGCAGCCGCCGCACATGCCCGTGCCGTCAATCATAATCGGGTTCATCGAAATCGTGGTCTTTACGCCGTATTTCTTGGTCGTGAGAACCACAAACTTCATCATGATCACAGGACCGATTGCGATAACTTCATCGTAATTCTCGCCGGCAAGAATCTGCTCCTCGAGCGGAACGGTAACAACGCCTTTGCGGCCGTAGCTACCGTCATCGGTCATCATGAACACTTTATCGGATGCAGCGTTGAAATCGTCTTCGAGAATCACAAGGTCGTGATTGCGGAAGCCGATAAACGAATGGACTTCAGCACCTGCCTCGTGGAAAGCCTGTGCCACCGGCAATGCGATTGCACAACCGACGCCACCACCGACGATTGCCACCTTCTTCACACCTTCGATGTGCGTTGCCTTTCCCAGAGGGCCTACGAAATCGGGCAGATAATCGCCCTCGTTAAGCGCGTTGAGTTCCATTGTGGTTGCGCCGACAATCTGGAAAATGATATCCACAGTGCCCGCCTCGCGGTCATAGCCTGCGATGGTCAGCGGGATACGCTCACCATCTTCGCTTGCACGAAGAATGATAAACTGACCTGCGTGTGCCTTCTTGGCAATCAGCGGCGCTTCGATAACCAATCTGGTGACGGTCGGATTCAAAGGCTGCTTTTTCACAATTTTGAACATAACTCCATCTCCTTGCTTTGCTGAAGACCCTTGCTGCTTTAATGAGTCATTCTAATAAATTATACCATATTATTTATTAAAAATCAATACTTTGAAATATGGTTTCATGTATACACAACACGATTTTATCTGCGATTTCAAAAAGAAACGCCGGCACCGACTTATTTCCGCTATGCCTTTCACAGAACGAAAAAGCGGGTGAGAGGTCGTTTGCAGCCTTTATCCGTGACCGAATCAGCCGTAGATAAAGGTGTAAAGGCTGCTTGCGTTGGTGCTCCAATCGCAGTCATAGAGCATATCCTGTTCGTTGCGGGTTTCCTGCTTGTAAGAATTGTTAATCGGCAGGCGGAAGGAGTCGATATTGGAATGATCCGCCGCAAGAACCTTTAATGCAACAGACAGAATTTCATCGATGGAAAGATTGGTGGTCATGTGTTTTGAAGCTTCAACGGCAATCGAAAGCAATTCCGCACTGCCTTTTCCATCGAGCTTTTCAAGAAGCAAACCGAGAACCTTGCGCTGGCGTTCGGCACGGGCGTAGTCGCCGCCGTCCATATGACGGATGCGCGCGTATGCGAGCGTCTGACGACCGTCGAGATGGACATTTTCGCCATAGGTGGTCAGCAGCTCATTCGGCAGGGCCGATTCGTCGATGCCTTCCAGGTATGCATCGTATGCCTGTTCCTG
This sequence comes from bacterium, assembly GCA_963633785.1. GTDB lineage: Bacteria > Bacillota > Clostridia > Christensenellales > Aristaeellaceae > Faecivicinus. The sequence continues at coordinate 580 of CAVHAH010000272.1, read as the reverse complement.
AATGCGGTAATTGATTTCTTCCATTTCGGCTTCGGTAATGTCAACGTCAATACCGCCGAGCATTTGCGCAATCTGCTGGAAGCCGTAGAAATTGACGCGCACATACTTTTCGATATTCATGCCGAAGCATTCATTTACGGTCTTCATCGCAAGGCGTTCGCCGCCGAAATAGTTTGCGGCGTTAATGCGATAGGTTCCGTTGTAGGTGCCGATATCGTCAAATTCCACAGCCAGGTCACGCATGATGCTTGTAAGTTTAACCTGACCTGTCTGCGTGTTGATAGAGCAGATAATCATCGCATCCGTGCGCGCGCTTTCGGAAAGAGTGCGTTCATCGGATCCGAGCAAGAGGATATTCATCCATTCGGACGGCAATCCTTCATTAACGCTCAAATCGTCAACCTGCGTCATTTCGCTTGCCGAAAGGCCTTCGATATCCGAGCTCTGATCGCCGAGCAACGCAGACAGCGATGCGGATCGATCCGTTGAATCCGTTTGTACCTCGGAGCTTTCCGTTGCGTCTGCGGTTTGCGTATCCGCTGTGGTTTGTGTATCCGCTACGGGAGCCGCAGTTGTATTC
>CAVHAH010000271.1:0-2140 GCA_963633785.1 bacterium | reverse complement strand
ACGCATTCTGCTTGCATAATTTAGGCAAGTATGCATTTAGAAACAGACTCTAGAAACACGCCCTAAAAAGAAAAAGTGCGAATCTCCGAATTTGAGACTCGCACTTTGTTTATCGGGTTATTTGTATTTCGGGTAGTAGGTGTCTTTGGCCATATTGCCTCGCTTGATGGACGAAGCAGTGCGTGTGCCGGGGCGTTCATAATCATAGCAGAAATTGTATCCTGCGCTGTAAGCACCCTCGGGAGAATTCTCGGTTTCCTTGAGCATTTTCAAAACCTTCGGATAAGATTGTTCCAATTCATATTGCAGGAAGCGAAGCTGTCCTTCCAAGGAAGTGTAATCATAACCGTTGTTCGAGCAATACTTCTTCATGTTGGACAAACGCCCGTCGCCCCACTGGCACAGTCCGTAGTATTTGCCGGTCTGATCGTTCTGGTTGAAACTGCATTCCGCGCGAATGTTCGCCAGAATACCGCAGGCCGCCGCCGTGTTCAAACCCATCTCCTGCGTCAGATAATAATAGCATTTCTGCTCGTTGGTGTATTTGTCGCTGTTCATGATGTCGGAGATTTTATCGGGGGCTTTGGTCGGCTCGGGGGTGGCTGTTGCTTCGACCTTCTTTAAGCACATTGCGGAAATATAACCGTAATTGCCGTTCAGTTCAATCAACGCCCAACTGCCGTTGGCTGCCAGGAAATTCACCCGAGTGCCCTTCGAAATCGTCATTTTTTCGGCGGTATCGCTCGGCTGGCTGTAGACATACGCTTCGGCAGTCACTTCCGCCGCAATCGCATTTTTCATAAGATCGCTGTAATCGGGAGCAGCCGTGGGGGAGGGAGTGGAGGTTGAATCCTGTTCGAGCGCCACACAATCCGCCTGAATGTATGCGCGGATGCCCGAATTTTCAACCAATGCCCAGTTGTCCTGAACTTTCAGGAGATTCACGGGCAGATTCTCGGAAACAGAGGCGGAAACCGAAGCGGTATGCGGCAATGCGTACACACGGGTATCTTTTGTGATTCGTGCGGAATAGCCTGTGAGTGCCTCTGTATAGGAGAATGCTTCGCAAACTTCGATTTGGGATTTGTTCATGTAGGCATAGTAATTTCCGTTCGCCACCATTGCCCAATCGCCGTTTGTCGCCACCAGCGTGAGCTGCATGCCCTTGGAAATGCGAATGGAAGCCGCAGAAGTGTAGGGAGCGGCGTATACGCGCGTATCATCTGTTACGATGGCACTCTTTTGAATCACGGTGATACCGCTTTCGGGCGTTTCAGTCGCATCGGACAAATGCTGTGCATTCGTATAACCGACAGAACCGTTCAGCTCAACGCGCGTCCAGCCGCTTGTCGCATCATCCTTTTGAGTGACCGTCAAGCCCTGAGGAACCGCCACATACGTGCTGTCCAGGCTCGGCCAGAGATATACACGCGAATCGGTGTTGAATCGAACCTGATTATCTGCAAATGCACACGGCAGCAGCAGCAACACCAGTATAAATATGATAGACAGCGCAATTCGCCTTGTTTTCACCGCTGTCGCCTCCTTTTGTTGCAAAATGTAATTTCTCTATGCGTTAGATTATATCAGATTTGAAATAGATTGTCAATAATTATATTTATTTTGTAATATTTTCAAAGCCATTTACAACCGTTGCTTCTTATGATAAAATAATGACGGTATCTGTTCTTTCAAAATCAAAATGGATACATTATATAGGAGGAAAAAATCATGGAAAAGGTTCGTATCGGTATTATCGGATGCGGCGGAATTGCCAACGGAAAGCATATGCCTTCGTTGAGCAAGCTCGATGATGTGGAAATGGTTGCATTCTGCGATATTATTGAAGAACGCGCGCAGAAAGCGGCGAAGCAGTACGGCACGCCCGATGCCAAGGTTTTCACCGATTATCATGATTTGCTTAAACTGGATTTGGACGTTGTTCATGTATTAACGCCGAACAAGCAGCATTCGTTCATCACGGTTGATGCGCTTGAAGCGGGCAAGCACGTTATGTGCGAAAAGCCGATGGCCATCAACTCCGCAGAAGCGCAGAAGATGCTCGATGCCGCAAAGCGCACCGGAAAGAAGCTCACCATCGGTTATCAGAGCCGTTTCCGCAAGGACAGCATGTATCTGA
>CAVHAH010000270.1:1608-2154 GCA_963633785.1 bacterium | reverse complement strand
GATCTGTCCAGAACGAAAAATATACTTCAAATGATGATGCGCAGAATGAAAGAACTCGGAATCCGCGGTGTGAAGAACCCGGGAATACAAAAAGCTGTCAAATACATTTTTGAACATCTTCATGAACCCTTTGACCGCGATGATGTGGCGGCCATTGCCGGCTACAGTTCGTGCTATCTTTCCACATGCTTCAAAAAAGAGATGGGGATCACGATGAATGAATTTGTACAACGAGCCAGGATTCGGGAAGCGAAACTGCTTTTGACGCACACGGATTATTCCATAAATCAAATTGCCTATACGCTGCAATTTGCATCGTGCAGTTACTTCTGCAGATGTTTCAAAAAGATTGTCGGGCAAACGCCTGTTGAATACAGCCGCTCCACAAGCACATTCCCATGCTGACAGGCATAGGGCAGCGGAAAAAGCGATTCCGAGTACAGACGAGAGCGGTAATGCGCCGGGGCAATACGATGGAAGTCGATGAGTTCTGACGCATTGCTTGATAAATGAGCCCTTCCGCAGGGAAGGCACACACTTCCGAAA
>CAVHAH010000270.1:0-1598 GCA_963633785.1 bacterium | reverse complement strand
CCTTAATCTGACGAAAAATCTGCTCAAACTTGCAGTTTTTCCTTTTAGAAACACGCCCTAACAGTTTTCTATCAAAATTGCGGTTCTTTGCCATTCAAAAGCGCCCGCAGGCGATTGTTTGCGGGCGCTTTCTTTTTGCCCTTCGCTTGTTCCGTCGAGTATAACAGAAACCCCCGATGCCGAGCGTTCGGTATCGGGGGCTGCTTCATTTCTTTACCGCCGTCAGAAGGGCGGTTTTGATTGTTTCGTCCGGTTGGAATATGCAGATTTCGATTTTGTTTTCGAATTTATAGGCGATGGCGGTTTGTTCTGTATTCACGCGCTTCAATACCGCCCGATGAACGGGGGCGCCTTTATAGCGTTTTTGAATTTCTTCGGGCGTTCCGACGGCCACCAGCGTGCGCAGTGCGAAGGAATCTATCGAGCGAATATAGCGCCCGTAGCGGGAATTCAGATTCACCATGCCGTTGACCAATTCGTATTCGTATTGCAGAACATACCGCCGCAATGCCGCGAATGCCACGAGTCCGCCGATAATCCAGAACAGGATTTTCGCCGCCGTGCCGCCGATATGCTTTGCCAGGAGATTGGCGAGCATGGAATCCAGAATCAGCGCCGCTATGAGCATGGCCACTGCGCCGATTCCCGCAAGCGTACTAAGCGGCGGGTTCTTCAGTTGCTGTCGGTGCATAATTTCCCTCCGCAAGCTGTTCGATCATGTAGGTGATAACCTCTTTGCTGGTTTCGATGTTCGTGCCGTTCGAGGCGATTATCAGGTACATATCTTCGCTTGAGACAATGCCGTTGTCATATAGCGTTGAAATGTTCGTGAGCTTCAAAGCGGCGGTATACTGCACGCTTTCGCCCGTTTCGACGTCCTCTTCGGTATACACCCACGGTTCCAGACCGAGATCTTCCATCCAGCCTTCTTCAATCCACGTATCCAGCGGATAGCATACGCCGTTGGCCGCAATCGGCGAAAGGGCGGATTCGTTAACGATATAAACATCGCCGTCGCCGACCGACATGCGGGCAATCAGCACGATATTGCTGGTATAGTCGCTTTCGGAATCGCTGTAAGTAATGGACTGCGCTTCTACCGATTGAAGCGTTTCGTCCGTCTGCTGCACATGGACGAGCGCATCCGCACACAGGTTTTCCAGCATTTCCGCAGTGGAATAGGTATCAACGATATAAACGAGCACTTCCTGATCGTCCGGCACCTGCGGGCGGGTGGACGTGAACAGAATGTCCGAAACAAAAAGCATAATCACAATTCCGACAATATAAATCGGCATCGTCTTGCGCAGATGTTCGCGAAAACGTGCCCATGAAAGACCCTTGAGCGGCATAGTATTCCTCCGTTTTGCTATTATACCCGATTATAATCCTTTCCCACCCGAAAATCAAGAAACAATCTGTGAATTCGGGGTTTTTACTGCAACATTGCAATAAATCATCGACAGCGGTTTCGAGAAATCACGCTCGACTTTTTTACGCACCGATTCCGGAAGATTGTTCTTGATTTTTTTCCTCGTTTGTCTAGGGCGTGTCACCCCATGTATTTTTCCAGATATGCTTCTACGGTTTGCATATAG
>CAVHAH010000269.1:0-2154 GCA_963633785.1 bacterium | reverse complement strand
TTCCATGCGGCTGATTTTCTCGGCGTTCTCCGAACGGCTTATCTCCACGGTTCATGTTTCCGTGCGGCTGATTTTCTCGGCGTTCTCCGAACGGCTTGCCGCCATGGTTTGCGTTGCCGTGACCTCTTCCGTTCGGGGCTTCCCGATGTCCGTGTTCGAAATTCGGCTTTCCGCCGCGGTTCTGATCCTTCATATTCACACCTCATCCACGCCGAAACGCGTTCCGATTTCGATTTTTTTGCCGTTCAGATAGGTCTTTGCGTTCATGCGCTTCGCACCCGGCGCCTGAATTTCAACCAATTCAAGCGTTCCCGTTCCGCATGCGACAATCAGTCCCTCTTTCGCACTCGAAACAACAACCTCGCCCGGTTTTGCATTCACGCTTTCTTCGCACGGCTTCGCCATGTAGATTTTCAGTCTTCCGCCTTCGCAGGTGGTTTGTGCGCACGGCCACGGATTCAGGCCTCGCACACTGCGGGAAATTTCGACAGCGGACTTCGTCCAGTCGATTTCCGACATTTCTTTATTCAGCATCGGTTCATAGGTTGCAAGCGATGCATCCTGCGGAATCGGTTGAATCTCTCCGGAAATATATTTTCCCAGCGTCTCAATCAGCAACTCTGCGCCGATTTTCGACAAACGCTCCGTCAGTTCGCCCGCCGTTTCATATTCGCCGATTTCGGTCGCGCGCTGCAGCAGCATATCGCCCGTGTCAATACCGACATCCGTCAGCATCGTTGTGATACCCGCGGTTTTATCGCCTTCCAGAATACAGCGATTGATCGGCGCAGATCCGCGATGCCGCGGCAAAAGCGAGGCGTGCACATTCACCGTTCCTCTTTTGGGAATGTTCAAAAGTTCCGCATTCAGAATCTGCCCGAATGCCGCCGTAATCATGAAATCAATGTCCAGGCTCTTCAACGCCGCAACGCCCTCGGGCGCACGCAGTTTTTCAAACTGATAAACATTCAGACCATGCTTCTGTGCGCACAGTTTCACCGGCGATGCCACCAGTTTATGTCCGCGCCCTGCCGGTCGATCGGGCTGTGTAAATACGCCGACTACGTCATACCCTGCATTCACAAGCGCATCGAGCGATGGCACGGCAAACTCAGGCGTTCCCAGAAAAGCAATACGCATCGTGGTCGTTTCTCCCTTCGTTATTCCTCAACCTGTTCCGACACATCTTCAATCATCTTATCGATATAAAGAATGCCGTCGAGGTGATCCACTTCGTGGCACACCGCCACCGCAAGAAGCCCTTCCGCTTCCAGGCGAATCGATTCGCCGTTTCGATTCTGGGCAATCACCGTGACCTTTTCCGGGCGTTCCACCGTGCAGCGGCGTCCCGGAATCGACAGACAGCCTTCCGCACCGATTACGGAGCCTTCCATCGAGATAATTTCGGGATTCACCAGCTCAATCACGCCGTCGCCCACATCAATCACCACGCACCGCTTCAAAACGCCCACCTGCGGTGCGGCCAAACCGACGCCGTCTGCATCGTACATCGTTTCCGCCATATCGTCCAGCAGCATGCGCAGTCTCTTGTCAAACTTATCCACGCGCCGTGAATGCTTTCTCAGGACTTCATCCTCGCCCAGCATCACAATTTTCCGCTTTGCCATACCTTTATCCTCATTTCTTTTCTTTTGTTTTTTCAGAACAGGTTGGACGGATTCACTTCCATCTCCGCCCGAACATCGTTTTGCGTGTTATCGGCAATCTCCTGCATTTTGAGCGTTACGCCGTTAACATCACCCTTAAAATACATTTTCAAAAATACCTGCCAGCGTGTAAGCCCCCGCAGCAGCTTAATCGGCGCTTCATGCGCGCGCATTTGAATGATATCCCTGCGAACGCCGCTTTCGTCAAGCCAGGCATTCAGCGTTTCTTCCGCCGCTTCGGCCGCCGATTGCGCCGATTGCGGTTCTCTTGCGCTGAATACAATGCGCATGATTACCGTGAACGGCGGATAGAGCGCCTTTCGCCGATAGCCGCTTTCCTGCATATAAAACGCGCGGTAATCCTGCTGTGATGCCAGCTTGATTGCGTAATTCTCCGGATCATACGTTTGCACAATCACATTGCCCGGATCATCCGCACGTCCGGCACGACCCGCCACCTGCGTAATCAGCTGAAACGTTCGCTCGG
>CAVHAH010000268.1:0-2174 GCA_963633785.1 bacterium | reverse complement strand
TCAACGGGAGCTTCGGTAGCTTCTTCAACAAGAGCTTCGGCTTCTTCTACAGGAGCTTCGGTGGGTTCCTCAGTGGGCTCTTCGGTCGGCTCTTCGGTGGGTTCCTCAGTGGGTTCCTCGGTGGGTTCTTCGGTGGGTTCTTCGGTGGGTTCTTCGGTGGGTTCTTCGGTGGGTTCCTCGGTCGGAGCTTCGGTTGCTTCCTCGGTGGGAGCGGCGGTGGGCTCCGTAGTGGTGGTCTTGCTGGAGCAAGCGGTCATGGCAACGACGGTCAGCATCATAACCAGAACCAGAGCAAGAATCTTCTTCATAAGTTCTTCTTCCTTTCATTCGTTCAGAAGCATACGTTCGGATAATTCCAAACGGTTGTCACTATTGTACAACCTTTTGTTCGGAAAATCAATCGAATTCATATTAATTAGCGCGATTTTTACGGCGCACGGCCGTGAAAATCACATATCCGAGAATCGCAATCCAAACTGCCGCCAATCCGCCCAAAAGCATTGCGGATGCCTGCGGAAGCGGACCGAGATCATGCGAATCGGATGCGCTTGTTTCGGATTCGATTTGATCCAACCGATACAGGGAAGTCACATCGTCAAACAGATTGTCGATGTAGCTTTCATCCACCGTGGTCTTTCGGCGAACGGACTTCGTGGTATCCTCAATCAGCTGCCCTGCGGCACTGCGCAGAGAGGCCGAACCGTTGAATACCGGCGTTACGAACGTGTTCTCGGTGTTTTCCAGCAGCAGCTTCGTTGCGGCGAGTTTCACGGAATAGTGGTCGGCATCGCCCGAAGTGTCCGACAGGTATTCCAGGTATTCGGCGTTTTCTCTTGCCTTTTCGGTCACGGGCGTATATCCCTCGGTTTGCGCATAGGCAATCTGCACCTCATCCGAAAGCAGATACTGCACAAACAGCCACGAGGCGAGCACTTCCTGCGAATCGGATTTGTTGAATATACAAACGGACGGACCTTGCGAAATCATCTGAATGTTGTTTGCGTCCGCCTGCGGAACGGTCATCACTTCGATTTCGAACGGTATGATTTTATCCGAGCTGATATCGGAAAGCGGTGCGTCTGCGCCCATCCACGTGGAGCCTGCGGTTGAATCGATGGCGAAAATGCATTGACCGGCATTCAGGAAATTGGCGGGATAGCTTGAAATCTTGAATGTGGAGAATGCGCCCGTTTTCACATGCTGTGCAATGGTGAGCAGCAGCGATTTCGTGGTATCGTTGAAAATCTCGATTTCTCCCGCATCGGTGGAATAGCCGCCGTTGTACTGCTTCAGCATCTGAATCATCATGTTGTCGGTCGATTTGTAGATAATCGGAATCATCACATTCTGACCGTTGATTTTGTACAGGCCGCTTTCGTCTTTCTCCGTCGCCTTTTCCGCCACTTCCCACATGAAATCCCATGTGAGCACGTCGGGGAGCGTATAGCCGAGCGCTTCTACCATTGTCTTGTTCACATAGCACGCCTCCGTGGAGCGCATGAACGGCATGGCGTAGGTGTAGCCCGAGAAGGTGCATTCCTGCAGATATTCGGGCACGATTTCCTCCTTTGTGGGGGAATCAAAGCGGACTTCGCTTCCGCCCAGACCGTATTTCGGATCATCCATCAGCAAATCGAGCTGCGCCACCACATTTGTTCCGGTCAGATAAGTTGCGATATGATCGGGGTAGGTGATGCAGACGTTCGGCGTGGTATCCGTTGCGATGTTGGTAATCACATCGTTGTAAATCTTGCTGTAATCCGTGTAGGTGCGGATATTCACGGTGATGTTCGGATACAGCGCATGGAAATCCTCGATGGCCTTTTGATAAATCTCGGATTGCGTTTTGTTCGTGTCGTTTTTCGCCCAGAACGAAATTTCGAAATTGCGGGAGGTATCGAAGGAATCCGGCATCGTGAATGCGCTCTTTTCGCGCGAACCGTGGCAAGCGCAGAGCAACAGCACGCAAAGAATCAGAAAACCCGCAAACAAACGCTTTTTCATCCCTTCGTGCCTCCTCTCGCAACGCCCGCCATAACCTTTTTGCGGAAGATCAGAAACAGCGCAATCAAAGGCGCGGAAATCACAACGACCGCCGCCATCATTGCGGGAATGTTTTCGCGTCCGAAGCCGTTTTCGCGAATTTCCTGAATGCCGTTGGACACCAGAAAATA
>CAVHAH010000267.1:0-2179 GCA_963633785.1 bacterium | reverse complement strand
ATGCGAATACGTCCATAGCCACGTGCGGAAATCAAGGCTTTCTCTTCGACCTTGCGATCCGCATGAATCTCCTGGGCGTGGTTGAGCTTCACCAGTCCCGCCGCAATCAATCTTTGTGCTTCGGTTCTCGAAAGCTTCCAGCCCGCGGCAATCACCGAATCCAAACGCAGGCTTTGAATGGTCACCCGCATTTCACTGCCTTCGGGCGGAGCAATCAAAACTTCCTTCGCCCGCTCGCACCGCACGCTTGCACGCCCCGCCGATTCCAATGTGCCAATCAGGTAATCCGCCATTTCCGGCACGCAAAACACGTAGCCGCATCCTTCTTTTTGTCCGATTGCAATATCGCCCAGCGTTTCCCGCTCCAGTCCGATTGCCATAACCGCACCCATCAAATCACGATGCGCCACAGCGGCAAACTTCGGATTCCAGTGAACTTCCACCGCATCAATCGGATACTCCTCCGGCGCCGTTTGCGCATAAAAGGCGGCAACACAGCGTTCGGCATCGGGATATCCTCCGTAAAATGCCGCATGAACGCCTGCGGCATTCGCCGCCGCGCGCACCGTGTCCTGTTCCGACGGATCTACAAAGCGTGTGAACTGCGCCTGATCCCGATGCAATGCCCGAAGCGCCAGTTCCCGATAACGTTTCTGCGTATCCATCAATAAAGCATATACATGATTCGTGTGAGCAATCTTTCCACAATGGAAATCGCAATCAGCGTGAACCAATAAGTCAAATCGATTCTTGCACCCCATTTATAAGCGATTTTCATTGCAAGACTGCGAAACGGAACGGCAAACGGCTCGATAATGCGTCTGAGAAAATCCGTAATCCATGCCCGGGGCGCAATCCATGTCAAGATACAATAAATCACAATCAAGCCGCTGACAATGTCAAGCAGATGCTTGAGCAATCGAATCAACATAATCATAGTCAGTATCTCTCCCGATCCGTATAGGAAGCCTTCACCTCTACGCCTTCCGGAGCAAGCAGATAGGTGGTATCCGAAGCCTTTCGAATGGTTGCGCGCAGGGCAAACACCGCACCGGACAAGGTATCCAGCGCACGCAGACGCGTATTTTCATCATTCGTGCCTATCGTCAGAACGATGGTGGTATTGTTGATCAATTCATCAATGATGTCGCAGCAATCTTCCAGCGATTTCAACGTGCGCATCACCGTACGGGACGGGCGAATTGCGCTTCTGGGCCTACTCTGCTGAGGCGTCGGGCGAATCGGTTCTTCCTCAAAACGGGAACGCGGACGTGCGTCCGTGGTCGAACGGCGGGATTCATCCCAATCATAGGTGCTTCTGCGGGGTTCGGAAGTGTAATCGCTTTCGTAATTGCTTCTGCGTGATCCCGATGCACGCTCCGCATAATCATTCTCGCCGTAGCTTCTGCGGGAAGTATTGCTTCTGGATGCCTGCGGCGGAATGCTTCTCTGCGCCTGGCGAGTGCGATTCTCATTGCGGCGGCTTTCGGGAATGTAGGTTGAACTGCCGGAATAATTGCCGGAAGAATAATCGGATTGAGTATTCTGCTGCGGTTCCTGCTTCTCATCCTCAAGACCCAGGAAATTCAGTACTTTATTAACAAAAGGTCGAGCCATCGGTATCCCCTCCTGAATATATCAATGCTTGGTCGGACGCGAACCGAACAACGCGCGCCCTAATCGTACCATTGTTGCGCCTTCCTCTGCCGCCACGATACAATCGTGGGACATTCCCATCGACAAAGTGTGCAAATCATGTCCTTCATCCCGCAGTGCATCGAATTGTGCACGCAAGGCTCTGAAACGAGGGCGGAGATCCTCGGGATCATCCGCAATCGGCATGATTGCCATCAAACCGTCCACCGTTAAATTGGGAAGCTTTTGAATCGCATCGAACAATTCACGGAAATTCTCTCCCGCAACACCGCTTCGCTGCTCTTCGCCCGCAACATTGATTTCAATCAACACTTTCAAGTTTTGCCCCAGAGCACTTTGGCGCTTGGACAATGCTTCTGCCAACGACAGCCGATCCACCGACTGCACCATACAAAGCCGTTTCGGAAGCGCTTTGACTTTGTTCGTCTGAAGGCCGCCGATCATGTGAACCTCGAATCGTGGATCCAGTGCGTCGATTTTTTCGTTCATTTCCTGAACACGGTTTTCACCGATGATTCGAATG
>CAVHAH010000266.1:0-2184 GCA_963633785.1 bacterium | reverse complement strand
ACGGTGGACTTAAAATTATCCGTTCATGTGTTCATGCGTTCAAAGTGCCCAATAGTGGGATTTTGAAGTGCCCTAAAATAGGGATTTTGAACAGATGAACGGATGAACACTTAATTTCAACTTTGATTACGTGCAATAACAATGGGGCTATTCTGTCGCAATGCCATTTAGCCAACCTCGGATGCAGCCTGCACGAGCTGCGGCACACATTCGTTTCGGTTGTGCAGAACGACGTCCCGCTGCCGCTGCTGAAATCGATGATAGGGCACAGCGAAGACATGGATACATCCGGCGTTTATGGTCATACAGTGACCGGAGATATGACGCGTGCTGCCGCCATTGTGGACAGCGTTTTTGCCCGTTTTTTAGAGTGGGCGGGGAATAAAAATAAACCTCCGAGAAATTGCTTAATCTCGGAGGTTTTTGATGGTGCGGTCGACGGGACTTGAACCCGTACGGTTGCCCACACGCCCCTCAAACGTGCGCGTATGCCTATTCCGCCACGACCGCGCGAACATATAATATTATATTCCGTTTACGGCGATTTGTCAATAGCACAAATGGAATTTATATAGAAAAGTATGTTAAGGACGTGCGGATTCCCGCAAAGATACCACCGCGGCATTGGTTTCAATGTTCCCTGCGATTGAAAAAACAATTCGTATGATGTAGAATAAAACCGTGGAGTCCGATTTCAAAAGCGGAGATTGTTAAACGAGGTGCTGTTCATGGTGTATACGAATCAATACCAATCCCCTTTGGGGGGCATTACATTGGCTTGCGATGAAGATGCGATCATCGGGCTATGGTTTTGCAATCAGAAATATTTCGGAAGTGTTCTGCCCGAGAACGCCGAAGCGAAGAATCATCCGCTGCTCAAAGAGGCGCTGCGCTGGCTGGATATTTACTTTTCGGGGCGTGAACCCGACTTTCTTCCGCCGCTGCGCTATGATTCAACGCCTTTTCGCAAAACGGTTTGCGATATCATGCTGACGATTCCGTATGGTCAAACCATGACCTACGGCGAAATCGCGTCCATCATCGCGGGCAATCGGGGAATCGGGAAAATGTCTGCGCAGGCGGTGGGCGGTGCGGTCGGGCACAATCCGATTTCGCTTATGATTCCCTGCCATCGAGTGGTGGGCACAAACGGAAGCCTCACGGGATACGGCGGCGGAATCGAACGAAAGGTGCAGCTGCTGAAGCTGGAGCAGGTGAATATGTCGGGCCTTTTTATTCCGAAAAAGGGAACGGCGCTGTAATACTATGGATACACCGATTAAATGAGGCGGTAAGCCTGTCAGTGAATTTTTGCAAGAAGCAGATGGCGTGAAAGGCACGCCCGAATTGGCCACCGAATTAATCAGTGTTTCCCCGGAAACCGATATTTTCTCGGATGCCATTCGTTCGCTGAAATCTCCGGAATTGTTTTACACCGTCGTAGAAGCCTCGGCTTGCGAATTTATTTCATCGGTGTATCCCGATTGACAACGTGCGATATTCAGGGTATAATTAAGATGTAATTTACATTCTGTGAAGGGGGAGCATCATGTACGTATTGCTGTTTATCATTTTATTCCCCGTTGTACTTATTTCAACATTGCTCAAGATGAACAAATAAAGGCCGATGAACATTCACCCGTGAATGAATAACGAGGGGCGGGCAAGCCGTCTTGTGGCAAATTATATGGTAAGCAAACGGCTTGCGAATCCTGCAGACGTTGTGTCCGTTCTTATGATGGACAACCGTCATAAACATCGAGGGAAGGGCTTTCGCCTATTGCCATTGCGTCATGCCGCCGAACGATTCGGCTGTACGACAGCGTGAGTAAGGATACTGTATTTGTTCCGATGGGGCGTTTCATTCCTATGATAGACGCTGTTATAAACATCGGGGAAGGGCTTTCGCCTATTGCCATTATGTCATGCCGCCGAACGATTCGGCTGTACGGCAGTAGGAGAAAGGATGCTGTATTTGTTCCGATGATAGGCGCCGTCATAAACATCAGGGAAGGGCTTTCGCCTATTGTCATTGTATTGCGCCGAATGTTAAAATAATTATTTTTGAAGAACAGGTCTAGACAACGCAGGAGGTTTGTGGTATAATATTCAGCGTTGACGCGATAAATGTGCCAATGTAGCTCAGTTGGTAGAGCAGCCGATTCGTAATCAGCAGGTCGGGGG
>CAVHAH010000265.1:0-2188 GCA_963633785.1 bacterium | reverse complement strand
CCTTTCTTGGTTTTCTCTATTATACCTTATCTTGCGGAAAATTGCAAGATATGGAGGTGACCCTGTTTTATCGGACACGGGAAACGAGCTTTTTTCCGATTGACTTTTCATGCTTAATTTGCTATAATAGTCATGCATATATTGGATTGAGGAGGAATTTCATGTCACATTATTACGAGGCCAATCCGATTATGGGTGCGGTTGGCAACGAGGTAGCCGGCGCCGGCGGCGGCAAGACGTATCCCGGCGCGGTGCTGCCCTTTGGTATGGTTCAGTTGAGTCCCGATACTATCACCGGCGGTGACAACGGTGCCGGTTACAGCTACGGTCACCCGACCATCGAAGGGTTTTCCTTTGTCCATTTAAGCGGCGTCGGCTGGTACGGTGAATTCGGCAACCTTCAGACTATGCCGATTTCCGGCTCGCGCCGTTATTTCAGCGGAACTAACGAATATGCACGCAAGCCGATCGGCGAAAAGGGTTGGGAATCCCATTTTGATCACGCAGCGGAAATCGCCCATCCCGGGTACTATGCCGTGGAATTGACGGACTGCCGCATATTGACAGAAGCTGTGGCCGCACGGCACACCGGCGCATTGAGGTTTACCTATCATAATGGCGGAGAAAGCCACATCGCCATTGATCTCTATCGGAGAATCGGCGGCCATTCCGATGAGCAGCACCTTTCCGTTCTGGACAATCAGAATCTGGAAGCCAGAATTCTCTGTACGCCAAAAGGCGGCGGTTGGGGGCACGGCAATGGTAATGCCCTTTACGAGCTGCATTTCGTCATTCACCTGACGTCCCCCATGAAAAGTTGGGCTTTCTGGAACGAAGGCGAGGTCTTTGAATCCGTTTCTGAAATGGACGGAACTTCTTTGGGTTTCATAGCCGATTTTGATTTAAAACCGGAAGAATCTGTGGAAATGCATGCGTCACTTTCCTTCGTGGACATTCAGGGCGCGCGCAACAATTTTGCCCTCGAGGATGCACCGTTTGAAGCCCTTCGAAAACGCGCAGAGGCGGAATGGACGGAGGCACTCGATCTGATTGACGCGGAAGGCGGTTCAGACCGCGATCGCGAGGTGTTCTATTCCTCCCTGTATCATGTGCTGCTCGATCCCCGGGATTTTTCCGACTGTGACGGTCGTTTTCGCATCGCGATGGGTGCGCCGGAACGTGCCGAAAGCTTCACATTCCGCACGATTTTCAGCGGTTGGGATGTATTCCGCAGTGCCTTCCCTCTGTTTTCCATCGTCCGGCCGGACGTGGTACGCGATGAAATTCGCTCATTGATGGGAATTTCCGAGAAAAACGACGGTGCAATGTTTCCGCGGTGGGAAATTGTGGGCATTGAATCCGGATGCATGGTAGGCAATCCCGGTACCAATGTGCTCTCTGACGCTTTCATGAAGGATTTAAGCGGTTTCGATGCCGAACGTGCCTATCAAATCGTCCGCCGCTGGTGGCTGGGAGATCGCGAAAATCAGGGTGAACTACGCGATTTCAACCGTTTGGGCTATTTTCCGGGTGACATTTCGCAGACCATGGAATACGCGTTCACCGCATGGTGTCTGTATCGCATGGCCGAAAAGCTCGGTCACGAAGCGGATGCGAAAGTCTTTTACAAGCGTTCCCGGAATTACAAGCTCCTCTACAATTCTGAAAACGGCTGGATGAATCGTCGCGACAAGAGTGGAAACTTCCTCCCCTTCTCCTCCAAATACGATGAGCGCGGCTGTGTGGAAAGCAATGTGTATCAGCAGATCTGGTTCGTGCCGCATGATGTGCGGGGTCTACGGGAATTGATGGGCGAAGATCGCTTTGCTGCGGAGCTGGACGCCTTTTTCGCCGGCGCAGATCTCTCGGCTTTCTGGAACGACAATTACAATCACTCGAACGAACCCGTGCACACAGTGCCGCACCTGTTCAACCGCATCGGTCAATCGGAAAAGACGCAATACTGGGTGCGCCGCATTCAGCACGAGGCGTATCGGCCTGGTCCGTACGGCTATTGCGGCAATGAGGATGTCGGACAGATGTCCGCGTGGTTTGTATTGACTGCCATGGGGCTGCATCAAAGCACGCTGGCCAGCAACCGCTTTGATCTGAATACTCCGCTTTTTAGCAGAATCGCATTGAAGCTCGATCCAACGCAACACCCCTGCAGCTGTCTCTTATACACATT
>CAVHAH010000264.1:0-2190 GCA_963633785.1 bacterium | reverse complement strand
CAAATAATCTTCGCGCAGCGGCACTTCATTCACCGCTACGTCGATATACGTTTCATTATTCAGATAGATGTCCCGTCCCTTGACATCCCGCATATAGTGCGGATTCACGGTATAAGCCATGCCGCAGCGCAGTTCATCCATCTCCTCCACGCTGCGAATGTTCGGCCGCACGTCATAGCCATTCAGGGTAACATACTGCGTATAGGCGACCAACCGCTGCATTTTAATCTTTTCGCTGTGCACGGCGCACCACCAGTCAAAGCCCGCAGTGGTCAGCTCATAGACCGGATGATAGAAAACCTCGCCCGCATCGGAAACGCTCTTTTTTTCGGTTGCACGCAGTGATTTTTCAGACCACATGACCATAAACGGCAGATTGGGCGTTGAATCATTATAGCCGTAATTCTGCTTATAGTTATAGCCTTTCAGATACTGGGCGTATGCTATGGACAATTGTTTGTTTGCCACTGCTCATGTTCCTCCTTCACGCGTGCCGATCTTATTTTCCAAAAATACGGCGCCAGATGCTGCGTTTTCCTTCTTCTTCCGGTTCCGGTTGCATTTCATCCGGCGAAGGATTGCCGTTGCTGCCCGGTCCCCAAGCAATATTGGTTCTCGGCACTGCGCCCCACTGGGCCAGCAGATACAGCAGCGGCTCCAGAATGCGATGTCGCGGATATTCAGAATTATCCACCACATAAAACTCCACCTTTTGCGGATCCGGGCGCCGCAAAGTGGAAATCACAAACGCGCGAATATTTTCCGGCTTCAATTCACCCTTGATTTTCTTGCAGATTTCACTCTTAATCTCGTTCTTATTTTCGTAGGTTGCCGATTTACGGATGGAACGCATCGTTTCGATGTCTACCTGATTGATGGTCTGCACATTGACCTGCGCTTTATGGTCCTCGGATTCATCGCTTTTGCATATTTTCAGTTGTTTCAAAAGGGGATCATTGCTGCCCCCGGGTGCAATGCCGCGCCCTTCCTGGCCAATCAGCAAATCACCCTTAGTCACCACCAGCGACAGATACTTGACATTTTTGCAGACCTGATATTTATCAAAGAATTTCAGCGGATCCGTGATATAGGGCGTCTTTCCGTTTTCCTTGGGCACATACTGCGAAGGCACGTTAACGATCTTGGACTCACCCGTTCCGCGATCTTCGATAATCACCTTTTTCTGATCGTGTTCAACGATTGAAAACAGCTGTGAGGCGCCGAGCATCAAAATAGCGGCATCGCACTCTTTCAAGCTCTCGTTTGCGGCCAGTTTTTCCTTCATTCCGTCAATCGCATCGCGATAGAATTCGCCCGGCATATCGCAGAGCGTAACCAGATGCATGGAATCGTCCTTTTTATTCTTCAACATGAACACCACGGGGAAGACCAGCTTTTCAGGATTCGTTGCTTCCGCTTCTCCGTCCTTGAATGCTTCGCCTTCGCTGTTGGTCATTTTCTTGCTGTCAATGGTCAGTTCTACGGTGTCGCACAGTTCAAAAATATCCTCCAGCTTAGCCAGCTCTTCCACAACCGCCAATTTGAACTCGGTCTTTCCGCATGATGGATAGCCGATCAGCGAAACAATATGGCAGTTCTTGTCGGGAATGCTGAAATAAGTAGGATCGATGGAGCAATGGCAATTCGGGCACATGGCCTCCGTCAGAAGCGATCCCTTGCCGTATTTCGCCTGATCCTCTTCGCACAAAGTGACCGTCGTCGGCACTTTTGCATTGTCGGTCATAATCGAAGCTTTGGCAATGCCCTTTTCACATTTTTCCAAGCTCCAGTGCACAATGAAGCGTTCCGTTTTTTTGCCGGCGCTCGCTTCATCCTCTCCATGCCAGAAGCCACTGTCCTTCATGAATTGCGCATGAATGGCGTCTTCTGCCCATTCGGCCATGCGCATATCCGATTCGCTTTCCGTTTCAACGGCGACCTCCGGTTCTTCAACTTTCTGTTCCACCGGAGGTTTGGCGGGCGTTTTTCCGCCAAAGAACCCGCCGCCGTTCATGTCAAAGGACATACTCATTCCCTTGGATGCATTCATACGCATTGCGTTGCCCAGCTGTGTTTTCGCCGTCTTTGTGCCTGCGGCGCTCCGGGTACCGAAGAAAAGCACATCTTCAAATGCAAATTCTTTTCCGCAAATCGGACATCTGTTCATTGGTATTCTCCATTCTATAGCAT
>CAVHAH010000263.1:0-2225 GCA_963633785.1 bacterium | reverse complement strand
TAGGGCGTGTCACCCCATGTATTTTTCCAGATATGCTTCTACGGTTTGCATATAGGCGGCGTAAACTTTATTGTCGTTCTGCAAGGCGTGTCCGGAGTGTTCCATCACGAAATATCGATAGTCCGCGCCGCTCTCCCGCAATGCGGTTTCAAGGCGTTTGGAAGCGAGGAACGGCTGCACCTTATCGCAGGCGCCATAGGCCACGACCGTCGGCACGGGATTCGCCGCTACATAGTCCACTGCGGAGATTGCGTGGACTTTCGACAAATAAGCGCCGTTTTCCATTTCCGCAGGCGTAATCTCCTGTCCGCTCATGACGCTAAACAGCGCCGCTCCGATTGCTTTGGATTCTTCGCTGTCCTGTCCGATGCCGAAAAGCCCCCAATCTTCCGCCACAAAGCCGGACGGACCCACTGCGCCGAAGGTGAATACCACCGGCACAGGCGCATCCTTTCCATCCCGATAAGCGTAAATCATCGCGAGTGTGTGCCCTGCGGAACCTCCGGCGATGGCCATTTTGTCAACGGGATAGCCTGCCTCTGCGGCGGCTTCCACGACTTTCGGAATCGCCGATTTGATTTCTTCGGACTGACTGAAAACGCTTGCGGCGTTGGTTTCCGTGCGAAGGGTATAATTGATTCCCGCCGCCACATAGCCTTTATTGCAAAGCCATGCCAGCGTATCGCGATCTTCCGATTTATCTCCGGAGGTAAATCCGCCGGCGTGAAGGTAGACAACCAGCCCGTAATCGGACTTGCCGCTGTTCTTGGGCAGGTACAGGTCGAATTTCTCGGACTCCCCTTCCCCGTAAGGCAAATCTTCTTTCAACGTGCCGATTTCATCGCTCCACTCTACGCTGTATTGCTTCGCCCATTCGGGCCGAAGGGTAAACTTGCTCACAACACCCGCACAAAATGCCGACAAAAAAATCAAAATCCCAATGACGATTGACAAGAGCCGCACCTTCTTTTTGCCTTTTGCCTTTTTCATAAGAGGTTCCCTCCGAACAGAGTGCCGCCCAGCAGAAAATTCATCAGCGCACGCACCGCCAATCGTCCCAGTGCAAAGCCGATTAAAATGATTGCCGCGAAAATCAGAATTCGCTTTGATGTCAATGTCATTGCTTTTTCTCCCTTGATTTTTTGATGAGACAAGTGTATCATATGAATAGTGATGAGTCAATCGTCTCGGCAAAATGAGACAAAGTTCAAGGAGATGTATCAACCCATGAACAATCGGGAAAAGAACAGCTATGTTCGCAGGCGAATTCTTGCGGCGCTTCTGCAAATGATGCGGGAACAGCCTTTTGGCGATATCTCCGTTAGCGCACTGGTGAATGCGGCGCAGGTCGGCAGAGCTTCGTTTTATCGCAATTTCACAGACAAAGAAGATGTTCTGCGGCAGGAGAACAATCGGCTGACTGCGCAGTGGCGGGAAAGGTATGAATCGGAAACCCACGAGAATCCGAACGCCTTTTCCGTTGGTCTCCTGGATTTTTACAAGGAGAATGCCGATTTCTATTTGGCCTTGTATCGGGCGGGATTCTCGGACATGGTGCTTCAAACTTTGCTTGAAGATGCAAAAATCACCTCGGAGATGCCCAACGCCCTCGCCTATCTCAAATCTTCCATCGCCTATATGTTTTACGGCTGGATTGTGGAATGGATGAAGCGCGGAATGACGGAAAGCGGTTCGGAGCTGGCCAAGATGTTTGCCGCCGCTCAGGGAACCGAAAGTGAATCGGCAGGCGAATAAAAAATACAGACGCTTCGATAATCGGCGTCTGCATTCGTTTTATTTTGCGCGGTGCAGCAGGCGGTTTGCGAAATAACCGATTGCCACAAACAATCCCATTACCGCCAGATAATCCGAGAGGAAGAATATCAGCGGTTCGGAGTAATCAAAGAACACGAAATGGCTTTTCAGCAGTAAATAGATTCCCACATCCCGACGGATGAATGCCGCCGCTCCGTAGGCGGCGAACAGGTATCCTGCAATTCGAAGCGTCCAAGTGCGAATCCTGTTCGGCCGCAGATGCTTTCGGGCGATGCTCAGCAGCATATTCCAGTGCATTCCCAAATGCAAGCTCATCAGCACAAAGCCCCAGAAGGCGCAGAGAATATGCAGCTTTCCGGCAAATTCATAACCGCCGTGCTTGGGAAGAAACGCGAACACATGGCGGGACAGCACGATGCCGCTGACCATAGAGCCGACCATGCACAAGA
>CAVHAH010000262.1:0-2250 GCA_963633785.1 bacterium | reverse complement strand
CGCCATTTGCTTTTCTTCGTCGCTCAAACTCTTATCCGCATCGGCATCCGCACTGCGAGTGACCTCCATCAGTTCGCGAATCGCACTGCGAACCGTCTGCGGCGTGATGTGATTTTCTTCATTATATGCCTGCTGAAGCGCTCTGCGGCGGTTGGTTTCCCGAATGGCGCGCATCATGGAATCGGTAATCTGATCCGCATACATAATCACGCGTCCGTCCACATTGCGTGCGGCACGTCCGATGGTTTGCACCAGCGATGTTTCCGAGCGCAGAAAGCCCTCTTTATCCGCATCCAGAATCGCCACCAGCGCCACTTCCGGCATATCCAAGCCCTCTCGCAGCAGATTGATGCCGACCAGCACATCGAATTTTCCCACACGCAAATCATGAATCAGCTTCGTGCGTTCCAACGTTTTCACGTCCGAATGCAGGTATTCCACGCGAATATCCAATTCACGCAGATAGGCGGTCAGGCTCTCCGCCATTTTTTTCGTGAGCGTTGTGGCAAGAACACGCTGATTCTGCGAAACGCATTTGTGAATTTCGCTGACCAAATCATCCACCTGACCCGTGGCGGGGCGCAGAATAATCTCCGGATCAATCAGGCCCGTCGGGCGAATAATCTGTTCCACCACCTGCTGAGCATGTTCCATTTCATACGGTCCGGGCGTGGCGGAAACATAAATCAGCTGATTGGTTCTCTGCTCGAATTCGTGAAACTTGAGCGGGCGATTGTCGAATGCCGAGGGCAATCGGAAACCGAAATCCACCAGCGTGCGCTTTCGGGCATAGTCGCCGTTGTACATTCCCCGAATCTGCGGAACGGTCACATGGGATTCATCGATGAATATCAAAAAATCCTTCGGGAAGTAATCCAGCAGTGTAAACGGCGCATCGCCCGGCTGTCGCCCGTCAAAATAGCGTGAATAATTCTCGATGCCGCTGCAATAGCCGATTTCGTGCATCATCGCCAAATCGTAGTGCGTGCGCTGTTCCAAACGCTGTGCCTCCAGCAATCGGTTGTTTTCCCGAAATGTATTCAGCTGCGTTTCCAAATCCCGTTCAATCGCATCCAGGCACCGATCCATCTTTTCCTTCGAGGTTGCATAATGCGAAGCGGGAAAAATCATCACATGATTCATGTAGCGCAATGCTTTTCCCGTGGTAATCTCGAATTCCGCAATTCGCTCGATTTCATCGCCGAAAAGCTCCACGCGCACGCCTTTTTCCTGTGCGGCGGCGGGAATGATGTCAATCGTTTCGCCCCGAACCCTGAATGTGCCGCGCGTCGGTTCGAAATCGTTTCGGGTATACTGCATTTCCACAAGGCGGCTCAACAGTTCATCACGGTCGATTTCGCTGCCTTCACGCAGGGAAACGGACAAATCCTCGTATTCCTCCGGATCGCCCAAACCGTAAATGCAGCTGACCGATGCGACAATCACCACATCCCGCCGCTCCGAAAGCCATGCCGTGGCGCTGTGACGCATGCGGTCGATTTCATCGTTGACCTTGGCATCCTTTTCAATGAATGTATCCGTAGACGGAATATACGCCTCCGGCTGATAATAATCGTAGTAAGAAACAAAATAGCCCACCGCATTCTCCGGAAAGAATTCGCGAAATTCCGCCGCCAACTGTGCCGCGAGCGTTTTGTTGTGGGCGATTACCAGCGCAGGGCGATTCGCATTCTTAATGATATTCGCCATTGTGAATGTCTTGCCCGAGCCCGTTACGCCCAGCAATACCTGATGGCGCAGTCCTTTGTTTAAGCCCTCCGTAAGAGCCTGAATCGCCTGCGGCTGATCGCCCGTGGGTTGATATTCAGAATGCAGATCAAACACGCTTCATCGCCTCCCGAAAGCATTATAGCACATCCGTTCGCTGTTTTCTGTTAACTAAAGCACTGTATTGAATTCTTAAACCAGTGTTCGATAAGAAAAACCCGACAAGCCACCGCTCACCGGGATAGAATATTCGATACCGCAATTATTCGCCTTCGTCCGCTTCGGCGATTTCCAGATACTTGTCGAAAACCTCCTGAAGCTCTTCGTCGGATTCGATGGTAGAATAGTAGTCGTTGCCTTCTTCATCGGTCTCGATGCGCATGATTACCAGTTCATCCTCTTCCACATCCTCCATCGGCTCGGCGGGCACAAGGCAGATGTAATTCTTGCCGTTATGTTCCAGCGTCATCAGATGTTCGAAGGTAATCTCGTTTTCGTCTTCGTCTACCAGAACAACCAGAT
>CAVHAH010000261.1:0-2255 GCA_963633785.1 bacterium | reverse complement strand
GCACCTGACTCTTAATCAGGGTGTCTAGGGTTCGAGCCCCTAAAGGTGTACCAAATGAATCCGCATGTTCTGTTTCGGAACGTGCGGATTTTTTTATGCCGATTATTCTAGAGTGTGTTTCTAAAAGGAAAACTGCAAGACTGAGCGGATTTTCGTTAGATTAAGGATGAAAGCCGTAGGTTTATGGGGCGAAGTCAAGGCATTCAGCCGCAATAACCCGAAAATCGGCAAGCTTATTCAGGTTACGCCATAGAAAAAGGGGCGATTGATATGATTATAACAGAGCAACAGGCACAATCCTTGAGAAGAATCATCCCGAAATAATTTTCACAAAGAATAATTCACCGCCAAGCGCAAGCAAGGCGGTTTTCATTGTACAAAAAAAGGGAAAGCCGATGAAGCTTTCCCTTTTCGAAACCTGAATTTATTCGCCGATAACGGCCTTGATGCGGCGCACGCCTGCGCTCGAAGCTTCTTCCTTCTTAATCTTGAAGGACTTCAAATCGCCGGTGTTGGATGCATGAGGACCTCCGCAGATTTCCTTGGAGAATTCGCCCATCGTGTACACCTTTACACGCTCGCCGTACTTCGATTCAAACAGACCCATTGCGCCCTGCGCCTTCGCTTCCGCAACGGTCATTTCTTCGCAGACCACCGGAACGGCCGCCTGAATGGCAACGTTCACCAAACGCTCGACCTCGGCCTTTTCCTCGTCCGTCATCTTGCGGCCGAAGGAGAAGTCGAAACGCAGACGCTCTGCGGTGATGTTCGAACCCTTCTGATGCACTTCGTCGCCCAGAACCTTGCGCAGTGCCGCCTGAAGCAGATGCGTGGCGGTGTGCAATCTTGCGGTTGCTTCGCTGTTGTCTGCCAAGCCGCCCTTGAAGCGCTGTTCTGCGCCCGCATGGCTGTTTTCCTGATGCTTCTTGAAGCGCTCTTCGAAGCCCGCAACGTCAACTTCAACGCCCTTTTCGCCTGCCAGCTCGCAGGTGATTTCAATCGGGAAGCCGAAGGTATCGTAGAGCTTGAATGCGCTGCGGCCGTCGATTTTCTCAACGGACTTGAGCAGAGCGGCAATCAGCTCATCGGTGATTTCGCCGGCCTTGATTTTCTCAATCACGGGCTGATTTTCGGGAGACGGCGGCAGCTGCTTGAGTGCGGCGGCCACAACCGCTTCGCTGCGGTCTGCCTTCAACGCTTCGAAAGCACCGCGCTTGCGCAGCATATTGGCATATACCTTTTCGAACTCGGCTTCGCCCTTCTTCAGCGTGCGCTGGAAGCGATCCTCTTCGAGCTTGAGCTGCTCGAGAATGATGCCGCTGTTGCGTTCGAGCTCGGGATAATTATCCTTGTACTGGTCGATGATGACCTTTGCGATTTCACAGGTGAATCCCTCGGGCAGACCGAGCTTCATGCCGTGACGCACCGCGCGGCGAATCAAACGGCGCAGGATATAGCCCTGATCCACGTTCGACGGCGTTACGCCGCGATCGTCGCCCAGGATGAATGTGGAAGTGCGCATGTGGTCGGAGATGATGCGGATGGACTTCGTGGTCTCGTCATCCGCGCCGTACTTTTTGCCGGACAGCTCTTCGATGCGACCGATGATGCGCGCGAAAATCTCGGTTTCATACACGGTATTTGCGCCCATCAGCACGCAGAACGTGCGCTCCAGACCCATGCCGGTATCCACATTCTTCTGCTTGAGCGGAATGAACGTGCCGTCCGCCTGCTTTTCATACTGCATGAACACGTCGTTCCAGATTTCGAGATAACGTCCGCAGGAGCAGGCGGGGGAGCAATCCGGGCCGCACGGCGGAACGTCTTTGATAATGAACATCTCCGTGTCGGGGCCGCAGGGACCGGTCACACCGGCAGGACCCCACCAGTTGTGCTTCTTGGGCAGATAGAACAGGTGATCGTCCTTCACGCCCTGTGCACGCCACAGATTGGCGGCTTCTTCATCGCGGGGGCAGTCTTCATCGCCGGCGAACACGGTGAATGCCAGGCGATCGGGATCGAGGCCCAGATATTCCTTGCTCGTCAGGAATTCCCAGCTCCAGGGAATCATTTCCTTCTTAAAATAGTCGCCCAGCGACCAGTTGCCCAGCATTTCGAAGAACGTCAGATGGCTCGGATCGCCCACGTCATCGATGTCGCCGGTGCGGATGCACTTCTGCACGTCGGTCAGGCGCGTGCCCATCGGGTGCTTTTCGCCCATCAGATAGGGCACCAGCGGATGCATACCCGCGGTG
>CAVHAH010000260.1:0-2272 GCA_963633785.1 bacterium | reverse complement strand
CGCGTCCGAAGCCGTTTTCGCGAATTTCCTGAATGCCGTTGGACACCAGAAAATACGCCTGATCGTCGGTAATCAAGCGGGGCCAAACGTAGGAATTCCAGCATTCGATGATTTTCAGAAGCACAATCGTGACCATCGTCGGTCGGCAAATCGGAATCATGACTTTCAGAAGATATTTGAAATCGCCCGTTCCGTCCACCTTGGCGGCATAATAAAGCGTGTCGGGCACCTGCGCAAAATTCTCTTTGAGCAGATAGATGTAAAAAACCGACATGACCGACGGCAGAATCAGGCCTGCGAATGTGTTGCGCAGATTGAGGTCGGTGATTGTCACGAAATTCGTAATCACAACCAGCTCGTTGGGAATCATCATCAAAGCCAAAAACAGCGTGAATGCCAGATTCTTTCCCTTGAAATTCAGCCGCGCGAACGCATACGCCGCCAGCGTGACCACCACAAGCATGATGGCCGTGGTCGAGAGGGTGTAAATCAGTGTGTTGAGCAGATAGCGCCCCAAAGACACGGCGGTAAATGCATCGATGTAATTCTGAAATGTCGGTGCAAGCGTGAAAAAGGCGGGCGTGTATTCGGAATTGTACGCGCTGTAACTTTTAATGGAGGTGAGAATCATCCAATAGAACGGAAACAGCACCATAATCGCCCAGAAAACCAGCAGCAGATAAGTGAAAAACGTCCTCGTGCGGTTGACTGCACGGGTGCGCCGTTCAATCGAGGCATAATCGCTCATGTTTGTTCCCCATTTCTGTTTATCCCCTTTTGCCATTCATTATAGCACATTTCGCAATCGGATGAAACGAAATCGGGTTAAAAAGGGAGACCTCCGATAAGAAAAAAATCGGGCAAAAGCCGCACGGCTGCGACTTTTGCCCGATGTGCTTTTAACCTGCGAGCACTCGGCGTCCCCATGAGAAAACTCGGTTGTAATATCCGCTCATCAAAGTGCTGATAACCACCTTTTTCTGACCGGAGGAGGCGTGGATGAAGTATCCTGCGCCCAGATAGATGCCGGCGTGATCGCTTTCGTCACCGTCGGAAATCGTGTTGAAGAATACCAAATCGCCCCTTCGCAAATCGTTTACGGAGGTAATCTTGGGATAGGTGTTGTCATATCCCTGATCGATTGCGGAACGCTTCAGCTTTATGCCGATT
Organism: bacterium; assembly: GCA_963633785.1. GTDB lineage: Bacteria > Bacillota > Clostridia > Christensenellales > Aristaeellaceae > Faecivicinus. The sequence goes on along the minus strand of CAVHAH010000260.1, from coordinate 1,102 downwards.
TGCTTGAAGCAATAGCAGGTGAAACCGGTGCAGTCGTAGGAAGACGTTCCGTTTGCGCCGTAAACATACGGTTTTCCGAGCTGATTCTGCGCGAGGTAAATCACGTATTCCAGCTTGGATACATCGGACGAACCGGGTTTGGTGGTTGTTGATTTGAGCCCGTCGGAAATCTCCGTGGAGTTGTTTTTCTGATTGCCTGCGCTGGGCTGCGGGGAATCGGAACCGTCGCCGGGCGTTTTTCCGGACGGCAGCGCAACCGCATTTTCGGAATACAGCTTTCTGAGCGTTGTGCTGTCAACGGCGCCCGTGGCATCCAAGTCATTGTAGACCTGGAAAAGGCCCACGGCATTGTAGGTATTGATGCCGTAATCGCCGTCTACGCTGGAGGCCTTCGACAGATAGCCCAGTGCGTACAGGCGCAGCTGAATGTGGCTGATGTTGTCGCCCGAATTTCCGCGCGAATACGTGCCGCTCAACAAACTGCTCTTCGGAGCGTTTCCGCTATACAGAACGCGCAAGGTGGCGATATCCGCTTCGCCTGTGGCGCTCATTCCGCAGGCCTTCTGGAAATTCTGAACGCACCATGCGGTGTAATCGTTGTAATCCGTTCCCGGAACCTTGTCGAGATATCCCAGCGAGAGCAGTGCGGATTCCAGATTGCGCACATCGCTGCCGGTCGCACCCTTTCGAATCTGCGAATAATTGTTGCGGCTCAGGTGGCTCACGGGGATATAGCCGTTCACGCCGTTCAACTGAACATACGCCCAGGAGGAATTGTAAGCCATAACGGTCACGTTCGTGCCCATGGGGGCGGAAACGTTGTTCGCATTCGTGGATGCGGAAGCGTAGAATCTCGCATCGGAAACAACGACCGTCGCATCAAACGTATCCTGAATATAGCCTTCGAGCGGGTTCAGGCTCGGCGTGGGCGTTTGCAACAGCTCGGGATGCTTGGCGAGATATTCATCCGCCGCGAGAGAAGCAATCGGACAATAGGCGTTCACGCCGTTGTATTCAAGATAAGTCCAACTGCCGTTGATTTGCAGAACATTCACCTTTTCGCCGATAGCGATATCCATGGAGTTGGCGGAGGTGCTCGGAG
>CAVHAH010000259.1:1864-2281 GCA_963633785.1 bacterium | reverse complement strand
TTGCGCTGTCGGAACCGAATTCAGGGGAAGGTCTGTTCCTGACGTTTGACTATCAGGGATGGTGGAAGGCCTCGATGAGCCGATGCGACGGCAATCCTGCGCTGTGCGGTTATTGCGAAGTGATTGAGGAGCCTCTCGGCGCAGGAGAAACGATGCGCATTGCGCCTCATACAATCGGTTTCTATGTGGGTGACCACGACGATTTGGGCAATACGATTAACGAGTATATTTATCAATACAAGTGGGATTATACGAGGGATAAATATTTCAATCGCTCGTCGATGAGCATTTGGCGTGCGGCGCCTTTGACGGAAAAGGTTTTCCGTATGGTGCAAGCGGCACGATATATCGGCTATGAAAATATCTGGGTAGATGATTTCTGGTTTGATGCCAAGGGAAACTGGAACGGTATATTCG
>CAVHAH010000259.1:0-1787 GCA_963633785.1 bacterium | reverse complement strand
TGCGCGCGGAAATATGACATTCAGATTGTGGATGCCGCCGTGGCATGCGGATCGCCTGTCTCGGGTTTGGCTGGAACATCCGGATTGGATGCTGGATTTCCACGGCAACTGGTATAACTGGACGATTGATATGTCGCGCGAAGAAGCGTATCAGTGGATTCTGAATATGCTTTGCGAAAAGCAGAAAGAATTCGGCACCTATCTCCTGCGCGTGGACGGTGACCCGTGCAACCTGAAGAACAATCGCAGCTTCAATACGGACAATGTGGGCAACTGGAATTGTACGTTGAAACAGAGCGAGAATTTCTATCGCCTGTATCGGGAATTCAAAGATCGCAATCCCGAAGCGGGCTTGAACGGCTGCTCTTCCGGCGGTCATACTTTGGGAATCGAATCCTCTCGCTATACGGATCAGCAGCAGATTTCGGATGGCTGGTGCTTCCATATGGGCGGCTATTATACCACGATGATTTTGCCCATCGACAAGCACCAGGGAATGCCGATTTCCGGCGTTCATTCCAATTGGCAGCATTACGGCGAGGAAAGCCTGAATCTGTTTTCCGCACCCGCTGTCGGCATGCAGGATCCCGAAATTCCCATTCCGGACGAGGTTTTGGAAGGCTATCGCAAGGATATGGAATTGTTCCGCTTCTTGCGCATGCAGGGCATTTACGGCCGCTGGATTAAGGTGTTCCGCCCGAAACCGGAGCACAGCGATCCGACCTTTATTATGCAGCGCATGACATGGGATTTGCAAAAAGGCCTGGTAATGATCAGCGCAGACCCGCTGAATCCTTTGCTGGGAAAAACCGACAGATTGTTTATCAAGGGCCTGGATCCTCGGAAAAAGTATCTGATCGAATCTCGCCTGGGCAGTGTTTGCACGGAGGAAAAGAGCGGCGCCGAGTGGATGGCGGAAGGCGTTTTGATGCACAACGTCCGTGCGGGCGAGGTTCTGTACATCAATTTGCCCGATCGCCCCGGCACCGGTTCCATTCGGGAAATGCCTGCGGCACCGTCGGATGTGAAGGCCGAAACCTGCACATGGCTTGGACACGGCGGCGTCGGCGTTTCGTGGACGGCTCCCGAAAAGAATCAAATGATTTCGTATTATGAGGTGTCGCGTAACGGAGCGGTGATTACCAAAATCTCTCAGGGCGAATACTATTTTGACGATGGAGCGGATGGTTCCGCCGTTTATGCGGTACGCTGCGTAGATTTCGACGGACAAACGTCGGATTGGACGAAGTAAAGGCAACATCGCACAATTCGGCGGTGCTTAGAGCACATACTCTAAACTTTCGGAGGCGGATTTTTCCGTCTCCGATTCATAAAGGAGACTATCTTTATGGCGAATAAAGCGATAATTCAAATTGAAAACATGAGCATTCCCACTTATCCTATCATGGAAAGCGAAAAAATGCCCATGTTTTGCGAAAATCGTCAGCATCAGGGCACGAAGGGAAATCCATATCCCGTTATGCCCGTGCTGAGCGTTGTGCGAGAAGGATGCCAACCCAGGGACTATCAGGTTATTCGTATGGAAAACGATTACATTCGATTGATTCTGATTCCTGAATTGGGTGGGCGCATTTTCGAAGCTTATGATAAAATAAACGATTATCATTTCCTGTATCGTCAGCATGTAATCAAGCCGGCGCTCATCGGCGCTTACGGACTGTGGATTTCCGGCGGATTGGAGTTTAACTGGCCGTTCCATCATCGTCCGTCAACATTCATGCCCGTTAACTTCACCACCGAAACGCAGGAGGACGGAACGGTAATTG
>CAVHAH010000258.1:1102-2293 GCA_963633785.1 bacterium | reverse complement strand
TCGGTAGTCGGTTCGGCCACCGTGGATTCAGCCGTTGCTGCGGAATTGCGGGTAAATCCCGTGCAAGTGAATACTGCCATTGCGCAAACCAGCGCAAGAGAAAGGAATACGATCGCGCTCTTTCCACGATACGAATTCTTACGTGCCTTCATAATAAACCCTCCCTGAAATTCTTTCGTTTGGGGAACTTCTTCTTTAGATTCGCATTCGATTTGCGAATGTGAACGAACCCGTCAACGGCGTTCCTGTTGTTCTTTCCTGTTGACGCGATTATTATATAGCGAATGTCAGGAAAAGTCAATGAACGAAACTCCACCAATTTGTGAACGATTCATGAAACCGAAAATGCGGAAATTCACGCATCAATCCCCAGCGCACGGCAGGCGTTTTGATACAGCATCTGCGCCGTTTCATCGGGCGATTCATTGCGCAACTGGGCGATTTTGGTTACCGTGTAGGCGATGAAGGACGGTTCATTGCGTTTGCCCCGCATCGGAACGGGCGCCATATACGGGCAATCGGTTTCGCTCAGCAATCGGTCCGCGGGCATTTTTTCGCAGACCTCCGCCAGCTTCGGTGCGTTTTTGAATGTTACCGCACCGGAGAGCGAGATATACAGCCCGCAATCCAAATAGACCTTTGCGCTCTCCCAGCTTCCCGTGAAGCAATGCATAATGCCTTTGGGCATTCTTCCCGCCTTCGTTCGGGCGCGCAGCATATCCATGCAATCGCCGTGGGCTTCGCGAATGTGCAGTTGAACGGGCTTGTTCAAATCATACGCCAAATCGAGCTGACGGGAAAAGACTTCCCGCTGAATATCCCTCGGCGATAAATCATAATGATAATCCAAACCGATTTCGCCGAACAGCTTGCATTTTTCACGCCCCAGATATTCAAGCATTTCCTTTTCGACTTCGGCAGAATATCTGCATGAATTGTGCGGATGCACGCCGATTGCGGCATAGAGAAAATCGTGCGCCTCCACCAGCGAAAACACCTTTTCCTGATTCGGAATTTCCTCGCAGGGATCGGCGACCACAACGGCCTTTCGTCCGCCGACATTCAGGAATCGGTCAATCACATCCGCCGAATCCGCATCAAAAGCGGAATCCGCAATGTGGCAATGGGTATCAAACAGAATCAAAGTATTCACGCCTCCGCAAAAAGGGGATTCCTCTTTCAAGGAAATCC
>CAVHAH010000258.1:0-1092 GCA_963633785.1 bacterium | reverse complement strand
GGAAATCCCCTCATTTCATATTTTGGAATCAATCAGCCGATTTCGCTTCCGGGAGCGACATTGCCGTCCACGGTCAGCAGGCGAACGGAACCGTCGGGATCTTCCGCACAAAGCAGCATGCCCTCGGATACCTGACCCGCCATCTTGCGGGGCGCGAAATTCGCCACCATCACAACGGTCTTGCCGACCATTTCTTCGGGCGTATAGTATTTGGCGATTCCGGAGCAGACGGTTTTGGTTACGCCGTTGCCCACATCGAGCGTTTCCTTAAGCAGTTTTTCGCTCTTCGCCACCTTTTCGCAGGCGATGACCTTCGCCGCAATCAGCTTGATTTTCATGAAATCATCAAACGATGCGATGGCCTGCTTTTCGGGTTCGGGCTTCTTTTCTTCCTTCTTTTCAACGGGCTTTTCAACGGGCTTCTGCGCTTCGCGTTCTGCGGCGAGCGATTCAAGCTCCTTCTTGATATCCACGCGCGGGAACAGCGCCGCACCCTTTTCCACCTTCGTGCCGGGCTTGATTCCGCCGAACTTCAAAACGGATTCCCACGTTTTCAGCGCAGGATCGGTAACGCCCAGCTGCGCATAAATCTTTTCGGGCGTAGAAGGCATGGTGGGGTAGATGTGCACCGCAACGGCACGAATGCATTCCGCAAGATAGTACATCACCGTCTTCAAACGGGGCATCGTTTCTTCGCTCTTGCACAGCACCCACGGCTGGGTGATATCGATATAGCGGTTGCAATCGCCAATCAGCTTCCAGATTTCGGAAAGCGCCACGGAGAACTGCAGCGCATCCATCTGCTTCTCAACCGCTTCCGGCAGCGCTTCGAAGCGTTCACGCAATGCGCGATCGGGCTCCAGCTCCTCGCCCGGCTCGGGAATAATGCCGCCGAAATACTTTTCGATCATGGCCACCGTTCTGGAAACCAGATTGCCCAAATCGTTCACCAAATCGGCATTCATGCGGGTCAGCAGCGCTTCGTTGGTATAGTTGCCGTCCGCACCGAAGGGCATTTCACGCATCAGATAGTAGCGCAGCGTATCCACGCCGTAGCGCGCGACAATCGGCTGTGCGTATTCGATATTGCCC
>CAVHAH010000257.1:0-2324 GCA_963633785.1 bacterium | reverse complement strand
CATAACGTCGAATGTTTCGTGCCATGACATTTCACCTCATGGTTTATATTCGACAATTAAGCGCAGAATCCTTTTGGTTTTTCTGTAAAGTTTGCATATTCCTGCAACTGCTGACAAGGTTTATGCTTTTGAAAACACACTCTAGGGTATGTTTCCTCTTGATTTACGGGCATGACCATTGTATAATGATGAAAACACATTCAGGAGGATATTTCCTGTGGAAAATCAGAAACGCAAACATAGATTCGGTGATCGCAATGACGGGCGGCTTCTGCGCTCTCTGAGCCCGATGACCAAGATTATGCCATACATCATGCCGCAGCGCTGTGATGCCTGCAACAGCTTTCGCGGTTCCATAGAAATCAGCGCCGTTGAGAATTACATCCGTGAAAAGCGCGCGCAGGGCTTGACGAATTTTTCCGTTCTGCACGTTTTGCTGTCCGCATACGTTCGTCTGGTTTCACAGCGTCCGGGGCTGAATCGTTTTGTATCCGGGCAGAAAATCTTCGCCCGAAATCGATTCGAGGCGATGCTTTGCATAAAAAAGGAAATGAAGCTCAATTCTCCCGATTCCGTGATTTCCATGATATTCCCGTTGGATGCCACGTCAGAGCAGATTTACGAGATTACCGAAAAGTTGATTGAAGAAGCGAAAAGCGAAGTAACGAGTTTTGACGACACAGCCCGAATTCTCGACTACATTCCCGGCTTGTTCAAAAAATTCGCATTCTGGCTTCTTCGAACGGCAGATTATTTCGGTTGGCTGCCGATGAAACTCAAGCATCTCTCCCCTTTCCACGGTTCGCTGTTCATTACATCGATGGCCAGTTTGGGGCTTCCTCCGATTTATCATCACATTTACAATTTCGGAAATGTTCCTGTTTTTATCGCCTTCGGCGTTACGGAGCGCAAACACGTTCTGAAAAAAGACGGAACGCTTGAAGAGAAGAAAATGCTGAACTATACCTTGGTAATGGATGAACGAATTTGCGACGGCTATTACTATGCCTCCGCTTTCCGTCTGTTCAACAGCATCATTCGTTCTCCGAAACAACTCGATACACCTCCGGAGCAGGTGATTGAAGATGTCGATTAATGCAAAAACCATCGGTATTCTTGCGCACGTAGATGCCGGAAAAACCACGCTTTCGGAACAGCTTTTGTTCAAAACGGGCGCGATTCGTTCCGTTGGTCGTGTGGATCGCGGCGACACCATTCTGGATTCCAATCAAATCGAACGGGATCGGGGCATTACCGTGTTTTCCGATCAGGCGGATTTTACGTACGCAGGGAAACGTTATACACTGATTGATACTCCCGGACACGTGGATTTTGCCGCAGAAACAGAGCGTGTGCTTTCGGCATTGGATGCCGCTATTCTCTTGGCGGATGCTTCGGACGGGATTCGTCCGCATACGATTCTGCTGTATAATCTTGCACGCAGTCATCATGTTCCCGTGATTCTGTTCCTGAATAAGTGCGATTTACCTGCCGCAAATATTCCCATGGTTCTTCGGCAGATTCGAAATAGATTGAAGGTCGTGCCGATTCCCCTTCCCGCCAATCCCGAATCTGTTGCGGAACTGGACGAATCTTTTCTGGAGAAATATCTGGAGGAACAGTGGAGCGAAACAGATTTGAATTCAGCCCTGCAGCGCACATTCCTCGAAGGCGATTGCATCCCCGTTCTATCGGGTTCGGCGCTTTGCGGACAGGGCGTAGAGGCGCTGTTGGACGCCATGAATCAGTTGATTCCCGACAAAAGTGCCGATAATGATGCGCTGAATGGCGTTGTCTACAAAATCCGCCGAGATGCCAAGGGACAGCGAATGGCTTTTGTGAAGCTGTTTTCCGGAATGTTGAAACCTCGTGATGCCTTCGCATTCGGCGACCAAATCGAAAAAATCAGCGAAATCCGCCGTATATTCGGGAATCGATACGAATCCGTTGATGCCGCTCTTTCGGGAGATGCCATTGCGATTACGGGCGTAATGCATTTGCAATCGGGAAATCGCATTTGTATGCAAAACGGAAAATTGACGGCGGTCGAAGTTTCGCAAAGCGCTATTCAATCCACACTTTCGGCAAAAGTAGAGCCGACAGACGGAACTTCCGAAAGCGTATTGCGTGAAAAGCTGAGTATTCTCGATGACGAGGACCCCCAGCTCAAGCTGCAATTCAACCCGACAACGCAAGAAACACTTGTTCGCGTCATGGGACCGATTCAGCTCGAAGTGCTTGAGAATGTACTTTTAACGCGATTCGGTATTCACGCCGAATTTTCGCCCCCGCAAGTCATTTATATGGAGACGATCGCTCAGCCC
>CAVHAH010000256.1:0-2343 GCA_963633785.1 bacterium | reverse complement strand
CTATATGCAAACCGTAGAAGCATATCTGGAAAAATACATGGGGTGACACGCCCTAATAGAAACATCCTCCGATTTATCAAAGGCATATCCGTATTGTACCATAAAACAACGGCACTGTATATTCCTTCGCGGCATACAATGCCGTTATTTCCTTCAATATACAAAACCGTGATTTCCCGCGACTACTTGGCGCGATCGTGAATTCGTGCTTGAATTTCCGCTTGAAACGTTGTATTATATATTATAGGAATTTATGCGGAAAGGCGGAAACTGCTATGAGTATTACCGTTAAACCCTTTGGAACCACTCCGAACGGCGAAAAAGCCGAATTGTATACGTTGACCAACAAAAGCGGCGCAAGCGTCTCCATTTCCGATTTCGGCGGCATTCTCAATGCCATTCGCGTGCCGGATCGCAACGGAAAAATCGGCGATGTGCTTCTGGGCTATGATTCCGTGGAAGGCTATACCCCGCTTGAAGGCTATATCGGCGCACTGATCGGGCGCGTGGGCAACCGCATTGCCAACGGCGAATGCACCCTCAACGGCGAAGTGCTTCATTTGGCGAAAAACGAAAACGGCCGCACGCATCTTCACGGCGGCGATGTGGGCTTTGACCGCAAGCTCTGGTCGGCCACGCCCGTTGAAGGCATTTGCGAAGACAGCCTGATTCTCAAATACACCAGCCCCGACGGCGAAGAGGGCTATCCCGGAACGCTGCGTGTGATGGTTACCTACACCTTCACCGATGAAAACGAGCTGATTCTTCGCTATGAAGCCGTTTGCGACAAGGACACGCTGTGCAACCTCACGAACCACTCCTATTTCAACCTGGAGGGCGAAGGCTCCGGCACAATCGTCGACCACGAGTTTGAATTCAACTGCGACACATTCACCGTGGTGGATCAGTATTCCATCCCGACCGGCGATTCCCGAGATGTGACCGGCACGCCGTTTGATCTGCGTGAGCCGACCCGTTTGAGCGACGCCATGAAGGCGATGGATACCGACGAACAGCTGCAGTTCGGCAAGGGCTTCGACCACAATTTCAACATCAACGATTCCGAAGCGGGCTTGCGCTTTGCCGTGCATGTGGCGGCGCCGAATTCGGGACGCACGATGGACGTGTTCACCGATATGCCGTGCGTGCAGTTCTATGCGGGCAACATGCTCGAAGGCGTGAATCCCGGAAAGTGCGGCCGCAAATATGCCCATCGTGAGGGCTTCTGCCTGGAAACGCAGTATGCGCCGGATTCAATCAATCATCCCGAATTCCCGGATTCCGTGCTGCGTGCAGGCGAGAAATACGATTTTACCACCATCTTCAGCTTTGATGCCGAATAATAAAGGAGTTTGTATACCATGAACGTTCGTACCCGATTCGCTCCCAGCCCGACGGGCTATATGCACCTGGGCAATCTGCGCACCGCTTTGTATACCTATCTGTGGGCACGCCGCAACAAAGGCACGTTTATCCTGCGCATCGAGGATACCGACCAGGAACGTGAAGTGCCCGGCGCAGTGGATATCATCTACAATTCGCTGAAAATCGCAGGACTTTCCCATGATGAAGGCCCCGATGTAGGCGGTCCGTGCGGCCCGTATGTTCAGTCCGAGCGCAAGGATATGTATCTCCCTTACGCCAAACAGCTGGTTGAATCCGGCCATGCGTATTATTGCTTCTGCACGCGTGAACGCCTGGAAGAGGCGCGCGCCGAGGCGGAAAAGAAGGGCGAGACGTTCAAGTACGACAAGCACTGTCTGCACCTTTCAAAGGAAGAAATTCAAAAGCGTTTGGATGCGGGCGAACCGTACGTTATTCGCCAGAACATTCCCACCGAGGGCAAAGCGGGCTTTGACGATGTGATTTACGGTCATGTCGAGGTGGACTGCGATACGCTTGACGACAATATTCTCATCAAGGCGGACGGTCTGCCGACCTACAATTTCGCCAACGTTATCGACGATCACCTGATGGGCATCACCCACGTTATGCGCGGAAACGAATACCTGTCGAGTGCGCCGAAATACAACCTGCTCTACGAGGCATTCGGCTGGGAACCGCCGCTTTATGTGCATCTCACGCCCGTAATGGCGAATGCACAGCGCAAGCTGTCGAAGCGCAAGGGCGATCCTTCGTTTGAAGATTTGCTGAGTCAGGGCTATCTGACCGAAGCGGTAATCAATTATCTGGTTCTGCTGGGCTGGAGTCCGCGCGGCGAGCGTGAATTCTATTCGCTCAAGGAGCTGGAAGAATGCTTTGATTTGGAAGGCTTGAGCAAGTCTCCGTCGATTTTCGACACGCAGAAGCTCAACTGGTTCAACGCCGAATACATCCGCAAGC
>CAVHAH010000255.1:0-2358 GCA_963633785.1 bacterium | reverse complement strand
CGCTGCCGCCGGAGGTGATGGTCACATCTCCGCCTGCGGTGATGGTTGCGTGGCGTTCGGTGTCTTCCTGATCGGGAAATTGCATGAAAACCAGGAACCAGCTTTCGGAATCCGGATATAAGATATATTCCTTGATGTGCAGCCGGTCTGCACGATTACCACGGTTTGCTTCGCGCCACCGAAATGCAGCGGAATTCTCCGTCGTTGTCGGCAGGATCGCCCTCTTCATAATCGCGGCATGCACAGTAAAAATGATACAGCATGCCATCATGATAGATCATATAGGGCTTGTGTGCGTACTTTGAATCAATTGTTCCTTTTCCGCCGATAGTCAGTATCGGTGCGGGGTATTTCTTCCAGTGCAGCAGATCATCGCTCGTAGCCACGCCGTCACACGCTGAAAGATTTCCCAAGCCATAGTAAAACATTACCCACTGCTTTTCTCTGGAATCATATAAAACCTGCGGATCGCTGGCGAATATGCTGTCCCATGCGCCGGCGGTTACAGGAAGAATCGGGGAATCAAATGGGCGCTCCCAATGCAGCAAATCCCCGGAGATCGCTACACCCGTCTGCTCAGTCCAGTTCCCGTCATCATGATTTTTGGCATTGTAGAACAAATAGAACTTTTCATCGCATTCCAGAAGATCCACCTTGTACAGCCCGCCCTTTTCCCAAGGTGCGCCATCCTTCCATGAAAATACAGGTTCTCCATAGAAATGCCAGTTCAGCAGATTCTCGTCATCGCACCAAGCGAGTCCAACCTCGGCGGAGCCGGCTTCATAACCGAAATTCGGATAAGAATGATAGAGAAGCCAGTATTTGCCATGCCACTTTTTAAGCCGGTTGCCGCCATAGAGATCCTTATCCATCAGAATCGTTGTTGCAGCCATTCCGACGCTGTCCCATTGAAGATTGCTGCCGCGAGGCAATATCACCCCCAGCGATTCCCAATGAATCAAATCATCAGAAACGGCCAGCCCCGTCTGATATCCTTTGCCGTCAAAGCCGACGTGCATCAGATAATAATGTCCGTTATGCGAAAAGACGGTCGGGCAATCCACGGCCTTAAAATTATACGTTCCCGTTTTCCCGGAGCCGGTAAGAACCGGTTTGCCATACTTAAACGGAGTGATCAGATGCTCAATATTCATTTCATTCATTCCCCTCATTTTTTAAAGCGGCATGACGCACAACGCACTCGTGCGGTGCTGATCCGGCCATTGCTCGCAGAGCAAAACCCACACTTCTTCGGGTGTTGGAATCATAATGGATAAATCCTTTCAGTTCTTTCCGTCGTTTTGTACTGAACCATCGGCATCGGATTTCGAAGGCGCTTTTTCCTTCTCCCTGTTAAAGACGAATGGTGATTGAAGTTTCACCTTTGGCAGATCAATTTTAGTCAGCTCTACTTTGGGAAGCTGTACATGAATCTGCGGCAACCGAACATGAATCTGTGGCAACTGAACGGCCGGTTTCTTTGTTTTCTCAGCATTTTTGAGGTCGCGCACTTCCTGTATTTCATTGTATATCCTGATCAGCGCTTGATACGAAGAAAGTATATCCTCGTTAGTGGCATCAACGCCGGCGCCGTACAGCTTATAAATTTTGTTTTGTGTCGTAATCGTCAATGCGGCTGCACCGACGTCCGTTACGGCATAAGGAGTACCGCCCTGAAAATCATAATCGGGGCTGCTTTTGAATACATCGACCCACTGACCGCTTAAAAGGCGCACCTTCGCGGGAATTTCGCGGATTGACGTTTGCTTGACATTGCGGCCCGACTGAAGAATGCGATATTGTCTGTCGCCGGATATCTCAATTTTGAGCAGTTCAGCAATGTGTCCGGTGATGTTTTTCCCGGCATTTCCGATACTTCGAAAGAGTTGATCAAACACGGCTTGCTGATAATTCACCACATAGCTTGCAGGATCCGGCTGTTCGCCGTCGGACAAAATGATTCCGTAATTCTCATGGTGATCAAATCTGAGAACATGTCCTGAAAACGCAGTGAAAAGGCCGCGCAAAGTTCTTTTCGGCGCAACTTCATAAAAAACTGGATAAGAAATAGAGATGCGCTTCTCCAGCAGCAAATCGGTTATGGTTTCCGGATCGATAAATAGACCGTGAATATCAATTTTCTGCGGCATGATGCTGGCACTCCTTTGCTTATCTTCTGAAGATATTATACCATCTCGCGAGTCGTAGATCAAGGCGTGATACTCCGAAAAGGCGTACCAAGCTTCGTCTCTCAAATGGATTATTGCGCCGGAAACGCACCTCCGGACAATTCCCGATAGGTTTTGCAAATGAAGATGAGCGTGATTGCGAAGGTCAGCAAATCCGCAGCAGGGAAGG
>CAVHAH010000254.1:0-2363 GCA_963633785.1 bacterium | reverse complement strand
GTCTCGTCCGCCATCAAAAATTTCCGCTGCACCAGCAGCTTGTGGAGATATTCATGCCTATTACAGCCACGATCTTTCACAGAAGATCAAAACGGTGATGCAAGCTCGCAAGAGTAAAGGCGAATTCATATCCGCATACACGCCTTACGGCTACATGAAGAATCCAGACGTCAAGCGCACGATCATGCCTGACCCCGAAACCGCGCCGATCGTAAGAAGGATTTTCGATATGGCGCTAAACGGAAAATGTACCAGCGAAATTGCCCGATCTCTCAACGATGAGAAAATTGAAACGCCTGCAGCCTACTACATGCGCAAAAATCCAACTTCGAAAAAATTCCACAAAACCTCCTCGGAGGCCTGTTGGACGCTCCTCAACGTACGCGAAATCCTGATGCGCAGAGAATACAGCGGCGTCACGGTTCTGAACCGGCGCACATGGAAAGGACTGGATAATCCGCACTCGACATGGAATGACAAATCCGAATGGAAGATCCTTCCGAATACGCATGAAGGAATCGTCACGGAAGAGGAATACGAGGCGGCACAAGTCATATTCAGAAAAATCACCGCGCATGCACATGGCACAAAGCAATATCTCCTGCGCAGCCTGATCCGCTGTGCCGCCTGCGGACGAATCATGGAGCGAAAGGAATGCACCAAAGGCAACTTCTTTCATTGCATCAAATCGAGAACAAGCCGAAAAACGACCTGTCCGGTTGAGGAACGCTTCTCCGAAGCTGAGCTGGAACGGATTGTGCAGAACAGCCTTCTGGAGCAGCTTCACATTCTGGTAGAAGCGGACGATCATCTGCGGCAAACGGCTGCGACGGCCAAAGGTACGGAAGAAAACCTGCGCAGTCGTCTGGATCAGGTTGAGAAACGCCTCAAGCAGATTTCACTCAGTCGCGTCACCGACTACGAAAGCTATGCCGAAGGCCACCTGAACCGGGAAACCTTCCTGGCCAGAAAGGAAAACCTCTCAGGCGAAAACGACAAACTGGAAACCGAGAAAACGAATCTGGAGCAGGAACTTGCAACCACGCTTCAAAGCAAGAATCCCGCCACAGAAGAAACCGTAACCAAGGCGCGAGAGACCATTTCCGCAGACGCACTAACCAACGAAATGCTCTTGTATTTCATCGACCATGTAAATGTCCACACCGGCATGCGCATAGAAATCATCTACCGCTTCACCGATGAAATCGCCGACCTGATCAAAAATCACTAAGAACCGAATACGGTAAATTTTCTCCGGACACGGCGCAAAATCTGATTGCCTCAGACAATGCGCCGTGCTATAATAAAATCAGAATGGCGAGGTGATCCGACGATGCGTGGTTTTGAGTGCGTAGTGACCGCAAAGACTTTGGCAATCCTATATTTTTTTAGTCTTTGCTTCACGCCCTCAAACCCTCCCTTCGGGATCGACTGGAAGCGGGAACAGAAGGCCGTGGAGGCGGAAGCCGCGAAGGGCGAAGAGGGGCGTTTTGCGCCGGGACTGCCGAAAATCTCGGACGGTCAGCAGCTGTTCGTGTTGAACGGGCTGAAAAAGCTGGACGAGAAAGGCCGAATGGCGATCATTCAGAACGGTTCGCCGCTGTTTTCCGGCGACGCGGGCAGCGGTCCGAGCGAAATCCGCCGCTATATTCTGGAAAACGACTGGCTGGACTGCATCATTCAGCTTTCCACGGATATGTTCATGAACACCGGCATCAGCACCTATATCTGGATACTGAGCAAAAACAAGCCCGCCGAACGCGCGAACAAGGTGCAGCTGATCGACGCTTCCCACTGTTTCACGCCGCGGCGCAAATCCATCGGCACGAAGCGCAACGACATTTCCGATGCCGACCGCGCGCTGATCGTAAAAGCCTATACCGAATTTGAAAACAACGCCGTCTACGGCGACAAGGCGAATGTGTATTGCGAAAGCAAAATCTTTGACACCGACGCCTTCGGCTACAACAAAATCGTGGTCGAGCGCCCCGAACGCGACGCAAAGGGCGAAATTGTGAAAAAGAAAGGGCGTCCCGTGGCGGATGCCAATCTGCGCGATACCGAGAATGTGCCCCTGACGGAGGACATTCAGGCGTACTTCGCCCGCGAGCTGCTGCCCTACGCGCCGGATGCCTGGATCGACGAGAAGAAAACCAAGCTGGGCTACGAAATCCCGATGACGCGCTATTTCTATGAATACAAGTCTCCGGAGAAGAGCGAAAGCATATTGCGCCGCATCATCGCCGTGGAGGACGATATCGCGCAATCGCTCAAGAAGTTGTTCGGGGAGGGCTGAGCATGGCACGGGCAATGAAGGATAGCGGAATCGAGTGGATTGGCGAGATTCCGGAGGAGTGGGAAAC
>CAVHAH010000253.1:0-2371 GCA_963633785.1 bacterium | reverse complement strand
ACATCGCCCGTTCCCGGCGGCATATCCACAAACATGAAATCCACATCGCCCCACATTACATCCGTCCAGAACTGTTTGACCGTTCCCGCAATCACGGGGCCGCGCCATACAACGGGGTCCGTTTCGTTTTCCAAAAGAAGATTCAAAGATACCAGTTTGATGCCCGTTACGCTTGCGGCGGGCACGATGCCGTCATCCGTGGCGCCCAGCATTCCGTGAACGCCGAATGCCTTGGGAATGGACGGGCCTGTGATGTCCGCATCCAAAATTGCGGTATTGAAACCGCGGCGGCGCATCAACGTGGCCATCAGCGACGAAACCATCGATTTCCCGACGCCACCCTTGCCGCTGACAACGCCGATTACCTTTTTCACGCGGCTTTCGGGATTGCTTTTCGCCGAAAAATCCGCCCGGCGGCTCGAACAGGATGCGCCGCAGGTATTGCAGTCATGGGTACAACTTTCGCTCATTCAACTCAACTCCAAACTCAGCCATGCTATTGGGATAATGATACCGCAAGCAGGCGTGTTCGTCAAGGCAATCTGCTTTATTTTTTCACCCTTTTACAATGCTTTTCGTACAAACATCGGGGGCCGAATCATGAAACAAGCCCGAGAAATGCGATTCTCGGGCTTGGCGTATGCTGCCTTATCAGTCTTCGGTTTTGCTTTCGCGATTGCGTTCGGCGAGGGCGGAATTGTTGTTGTAAATGAAATCATGCAGCATTTCGGCGTTCTTTTCGAAGTTCGGCTTGATGCACCACACGCCGTCGAACGTTCCGGAATCATAGGTTCCGTCTACGGGCAGGCGGAACTGCTCAACGCTGTCCATATCCAGCTGCAAACCGAAGGATGCCAGCGAAATCAAATCCACCAGCGAGATATTCGTTTTCACATAGGGCATCAATTCATTGATTACGGCGAGAATGGTGGCGGCGTTGTTCTCCGCCAGCTTTGAAGCAATCTCGGTGAGCAATCTGCGCTGACGCTCCGTGCGGCGCATATCGCTGTCGATTTTGCGGATGCGCGCGAATGCTACGGCCTGATTGCCGTTCATGTGGGTGTTTTCGCCGGACTCCTCCAGCTTTTCCATGCCCGAATAATCCGACAAATCGAACAGACCCTTGTTCAGCGCCTTGCGTTCATCCTCCGTGACATCCATATCCACGCCGCCGAGCAAATCGATTACATTCGCCAGACCTGCGATGTTGATCATCACATACTGAGAAATATCCATATCGAAATTCTCGTTGATGGTGCTGATGGTAAGCTCCGGACCGCCGTATACGCACGCGGCATTCAGCTTGTTATGGCCGTGGCCTTCGATTTTCACCCATGTATCACGCAGAATCGAGGTCAGCTTGGCCTGTTTCGTGGTGGTATTCACCGACAGAATAATCATGCTGTCCGTGCGTCCGTGGTGTTCCTCGCTTCGGTTGTCCGTGCCCAGAAGCAGAATATTCATCCATTCGCCTTCGCTTTCTTCCGCCACGGCGCAGGGAAGAATCAGCAGAACAATACACATCAGAATTGCCAACAGCTTTTTCATGTTACCGCTACCTCCGAAATAGATTCATTTTATTATAGCGAATCGTTGTTAATTGATTGCTGTTGTTCCGAAAATGCCTTAAATTCAGCAAGATTCGCCGCAAGCACCCGCTGAATGCTTTGCAGGCATGCATCGGGCAACTCGGGATTCGGAAACGAATAGCTCGCCCCCGCATACACTGCGCCGAAAAACGAAATCAGCGCATCAATGCTCTTTTCCATATAGACGGCCACGGAAGCGCCGAACGCCTGTCTTTTCGCAAGCCCCGTTCCCGTTTGTTTGCAGGCATGCAAAAATTCGCCCCGGTGAATACTATGCGATTCATTGATTACGGCAACCTTTTCACAATGGCGAATCGCCGTGTTTTCCGGATAATTCAAAACATTATATTGCATGAACGCAATCCCCTTCGCTGCCTGTTAGACACACGCAATCGGGATTTTGTTTCGCAAAATCATTTTTTCTTTTTGAAGACAATCAATTTACTGAATACAAAATTGACGATGATTACCAGCACATTCGCCGCAATCTTGATAAGCAAACAGTAAAGCCTGTCCGCTTCCCGACCGGGCATGGTTACGAAGATATGCATAATCGCCCAGTCGAGCACCAGCGTAGACAAGCGGCAGGCGATGAACGATGCGAATTCACGCCAGGCCGCTTTGCCCGCCGC
This sequence comes from bacterium, assembly GCA_963633785.1. Classification (GTDB taxonomy): domain Bacteria; phylum Bacillota; class Clostridia; order Christensenellales; family Aristaeellaceae; genus Faecivicinus. The sequence goes on along the minus strand of CAVHAH010000253.1, from coordinate 150 downwards.
GTGGCTCTCAAACACCCAGCGACGGTTGGTGAAATAGGCAAACAGAATGGAAAGAATCGTTGCCGCCACGGTGGCGATGTCGCTGATAACGCCCAAACGCATCAGAAGATCATAGCCGACGATATTCACAAGCTAGATCTCGCCGCCGGC
>CAVHAH010000252.1:0-2387 GCA_963633785.1 bacterium | reverse complement strand
AAGTGAGTTTGCTGAAGGTAGAAGACATTCACGTCTATTACGGCGCGATTCACGCGATTAAGGGCATCTCCTTTGAAGTCAATCAGGGCGAAATCGTGACCCTGATCGGCGCAAACGGCGCGGGTAAATCCACCACGCTGAACACGGTGGCGGGATTGTTGCGCCCCCGCAGCGGTCACATTGAGTTTGAAGGCAAGAACATTGTGGGTTATCCCGCGAGCAAAATGGTTTCGCTCGGCATGGCACTTTGTCCGGAAGGACGCCGCATTTTCCAGGAAATGAGCGTTCGCGAAAATCTGGAAATGGGCGGGTATTCCAGACCGGCTTCCGAAATTGAACCTTCTATTGAAGACGTATTCACGCGTTTCCCGCGACTGAAGGAACGCGAACGGCAGATTGCCGGAACGCTCTCCGGCGGCGAACAGCAGATGCTGGCGATGGGCCGTGCATTGATGAGCAAGCCGAAGCTGCTGATGCTTGATGAACCGTCGATGGGTCTTGCGCCGATTCTGGTTGAGCAGATTTTCGACATCATCAAGGAACTTCATGCGGCGGGAACCACCATTCTGCTGGTTGAACAGAATGCACAGATGGCGCTGTCGATTGCCGATCGTGCATATGTGCTGGGCACGGGACGAATCACGATGTCCGGTCCGGCGGCAGATGTGCTGGCAGACGACCGTGTGCGTGCCGCTTATTTGGGCGGCTGATTCCAAAACCCTTGTTGCGAATGCGGCAAGGGTTTTATGATAAAACGGGGAGGAAAACAGCATGAAAGCCCTGATTGTGATTGATATGCAGAACGATTTCATCACAGGTTCGCTCGGAACAAAGGAAGCGCAGGCAATCGTTGCCAACGTTGCAAAGCGCATTGCCGAAGCAAGGGACAACGGTGAATCGCTGTTTTTTACGAGGGACACACATTCAACCGATTATCTGAATACGCAGGAAGGCAGAAATTTGCCCGTTGAACACTGCATTCGGGGAACGGAGGGCTGGCAGATTGAATCGAGCTTAGCGACTGCGAATGCAATCGTGGTGGACAAGCCGTCGTTCGGTTCTATTGAACTGGCGGAAAAAATCGCAGGCATTCCCGAATTGGAATCGGTTGAATTGATCGGACTGTGTACGGACATTTGCGTGATTTCCAATGCGATGATTCTCAAGGCACGGCTTCCGGAAATCCCGATTTCCGTTCGTGCGAATTGCTGCGCAGGCGTAACGCCGCAAAGCCATGAAAACGCATTGAATGCGATGAAGATGTGCCAGATTCGGATTCTGTAAAAAAACAACTCCCGCCGCCGAGCAGACTTTCGGCGGCGGGAGTTGTCGTTATTTGTGATACAATTTTTTGCTCTGATAGACCGGTTCGCAGGTCACGTTCATGCCGAGCTTCTTGAATACATTGTCATCGACCTGTGAGAGAATCACGGTGGAATGAACATCGCAATCCTTCAGGTCGGAAAGCGCATCCATTGCACGGGAAGCTATCGGGTCGGAGGCGGCGCTGATGGCGAGCGCAATGAGCACTTCGTCGGTGTGCAGGCGCGGATTGTGATTGCCCATGTGATCCACTTTCAGGTGCTGAATCGGCTCAATGACGCTGGGCGAGATAAGTTCCAATTCATCCGGAATGCCGGAAAGCACCTTGATGGCGTTCAGAAGTGCGGCAGAGGATGCGCCGAGCAGGGAAGAGGTCTTTCCGGTAACCACCTGTCCGTCCGGCAATTCAATGGCCGTGGCAGGTTCACCGGTGCGTTCGGCCACCGCCAAGGCGGCGGAAACGGTTTTGCGGTTGGTCGGATCAATGCCGAGCGTGCGCATCAGCAGTTCCAGACGGTTTACTTCCTGTTCGCTCGCATGTCCCTGACGCTGTGCGCAGGCGGTTTTGAAGTAGCGACGAATGACTTCCTGACGGGAAGCTTCGCGGCAGACTTCGTCGTCCGTGATTGAATAGCCCGCCATATTCACGCCCATGTCCGTGGGACTCTTGTAGGGACACTCTCCGTAGATCTGTTCGAAGATGGCCTTCAGAACGGGGAAAATTTCGATATCGCGGTTGTAATTGACGGTGGTGACGCCGTAGGCTTCCAGATGGAACGGGTCGATCATATTCACGTCATTCAGATCGGCCGTGGCGGCCTCGTAGGCGAGGTTCACCGGATGCTTAAGCGGCAGATTCCAGATCGGGAAGGTTTCAAATTTCGCGTAACCGGCCTTCACGCCGCGGCGGTGTTCGTGGTACAATTGCGACAGACACGTGGCCATTTTGCCGCTGCCCGGTCCCGGCGCGGTGACCACAACCAGCGAACGCGTGGTTTCGATGTAATCATTTTTGCCGTAGCCTTCATCGGATACGATGGTTTTCACGTCAGAAGGGTAATTCG
>CAVHAH010000251.1:0-2405 GCA_963633785.1 bacterium | reverse complement strand
TTCGGGATTTCGGGGTATACGCTTCGCCCGATGCCATGCTCAAAGAGCATCACCAGCAAATGAATGCGCTGAAAGCGTTTGTCTATTGCCATATCGGAAGGCATCTGATGAACCGAAACGTGCGGAGAATCAGGAAGTCGATATAAAAAACGGAGAGCAATCGCTCTCCGCTTTTGTTTATTCCCCGATTTTCGGGCTCGGCGCATCGCAATAGATGCAGCGATAGGTTCGGGTTTCGGGATTCACCAATCGGAATTCATGCTCCAGCTCCTGTTCCGTGGAGGTGATGCAGCGGGGATTCTTGCACTTGATGATGCCCCGCACCCGTTCGGGCAGCGACAAATGCGCGCGCTTCACCAGTTCGCCGTTGCGAATGGTATTCACGGTAACGCCGGGATCGATATAGCCCAGAACGTCGAAATTCAGGTCGATGACCGTTCCGATTTTGATGATGTCCTTTTTGCCGAGCTTCTTGCTTTCGGCGTTCTTAATCATCGCAACGGTGCAATCCAGGCGATCCAGCCCGAGGATTTTGTAGATTTCCATGCCGCGGCCTGCGGTGATGTGGTCCAATACAATGCCGTCCTTAATCTGTCCGATAATCATATTTCCACCTCCAGCAGTTTCAGAATCAGCGCCATGCGCATGTATTTTCCGTTCAGCGCCTGCTTGAAATAGCACGCGCGGGGATCATCGTCCACGGCCACGGAAATCTCATTCACACGGGGCAGCGGATGCAGAATATTCAAATCCTTCTTCGCCGTTTTCAGCTTTTCGGGGGTGAGAATGTAGCTGTCCTTCAGGCGAATGTAGTCCGCCTCGTTGAAGAAGCGTTCGCGCTGAACGCGGGTCATGTAGAGGATATCCAATTCCGGCATCACCGCTTCCAGATCGTTGACCTCCTTGTATTCCACATGCTTGGGGTCTAAAACGTCGGTCAGGATATAGCGGGGAATCTTCAGTTCTTCGGGGCTGATCATCACGAATTTCACATTCTCGTAGCGGCTCATTGCCGAAACCAGCGAATGCACCGTGCGGCCGAATTTCAAGTCGCCGCACAGACCGATGGTCATGTTGTTCAGCCGTCCCTTTTCGCGGTAGATGGTCAGGATGTCCGCCAGCGTCTGCGTGGGGTGGTTGTGTCCGCCGTCGCCGGCATTCACAACGGGGATGCTTGCGTTTCGGCTCGCCACCAGCGGCGCACCCTCTTTGGGATGGCGCATGGCGATGATGTCCGCATAGCAGGAAATCATTTTAGCGGTATCGGCAACGCTTTCGCCCTTGCTGGCGGAAGAGGTGTTCGCCGATGCGAAGCCCAGCACATTGCCGCCCAATTCATACATGGCCGCTTCAAACGACAGGCGCGTGCGGGTAGACGGCTCGAAAAACAGCGTTGCGAGCTTCTTTCCGCGGCAGGCTTCCGAATACTTTTTCGGGTTGGCGATAATGTCCAGCGCGCGGTCAATCAGCTCCTGAATCTCCTGCGTGGACAATTCCATAATATCAATCAAATGGCGCATTACTTGTTGCCTCCGATCCAGCTTTCATCCGAAGGATTGTTGCGGAAGGCAATCAGGCGGGAGATGTCCTGCGGCTGAATGTAACCCGCTTCGGCGGCGGCTTCGGTCATGGCGTCGAAATCGGTGAGCGAAACGTTTTTCACATTCGCTTCCTGCATGCGATCCAGACCCTTGCGCATTCCGTAGGTGAAAATCGATGCGATGCCCAGCACCTCGGCGCCCGCTTCACGCAATACATTCACCACTTCGATGGCGCTGCCCGCCGTGGAAATCAAATCTTCCACAACAACCACCTTCTGACCGGGCAGCAGGCGGCCTTCAATCTGATTCTTGCGTCCGTGGTCCTTTGCGCCGGAGCGGACATAGCCCATGGGCATATTCATCAAATGACCCACGATTGCGGCGTGGGCGATGCCTGCGGTGGAGGTGCCCATCAGCACTTCGGCATCGGGATAGTTTTCGCGAATCACTTCCGCCAGACCTTCTTCAATCTGCGTGCGCACTTCGGGAGCGGTCAGGGTTAAGCGGTTGTCGCAGTAAATCGGGCTTTTGATGCCGCTGGCCCAGGTGAACGGCTCATCGGGGCGGAAAATCACAGCCTGAATGCTCAGCAGTGCCTTTGCAATCTGATTCTTTCTGTTCATGAGATTTTCTCCTTTCAATCCACGAATTCACGCACACAGCGGCGATACGCTTCCACGGGGTCTGCCGCCGCCGTAATCGGGCGTCCGACCACGATGTAATCGCTGCCCAGTTCCTTCGCCTTTGCGGGGGTGGTCACGCGCTTCTGGTCGCCCACATCGCCGTCGGCAAAGCGAACGCCGGGCGTTACGGTCAGGAAATTTTTGCCGCAGCAATCATGCACCTTGCCCGCTTCCAGCGGCG
>CAVHAH010000250.1:581-2433 GCA_963633785.1 bacterium | reverse complement strand
GGCGGTTAACGATACCTCCAGCGTGGTTGCCACAGGATATGCGTTCAGCGAAGCCGCCGGAGATTTTGCCACCATGGTAAAACTCACCCGAACGCTTTCCATCATTCCTGCCGTTCTCGTATTTGCGGCAATCAATCTGCACATCAAAAGAAAGCAGAATGCGCAGGCCAACGGTGTAAAGGTGCGAATTCAATCGATTTTCCCGTGGTTCATTCTGGGCTTCCTTGCGATGTCCGCCCTTACGAGCCTGGGTCTTTTGCCCGCAACGCTGACCGCAACGTTGAAAACAATCAGTAAGTTCCTGATGGTTGCGGCATTGGCGGCAATCGGTTTGAATACGAATTTCAAGAAACTGTGCCGTTCGGGTGCCAAACCGATGCTTCACGGATTCATTGTTTCGCTGCTTGTCGTGCTCGTGGCCATTGCCGTTGAATACATGATCGGCGTCGCCCCGTACGGAACGCTGTAAGCAATAACCGACTCTCAGACAAATCCTGCCCGGCAATAAAGGCAGGATTTTGTTATTCATTATCCGGCACTTCTCTTTGATGGAAAGTGCCGGATAAATTTATCAGAGGCATGATTTACAGAAGCCTATAAGTGGGGTATAATTAAAGAAGAATATTCATCGGGGGCATAATATGGAGTTTTATCAGGAAGTCGAGCGTGCGCTGACAAAGGATTATCGGAAGAAAATCTGGCGGCCGTTTTTATCAGCATTGAAGGATTATCGATTGGTGAATGACGGCGATCGTATTGCGGTGTGCATCTCCGGCGGAAAGGATTCTATGCTGCTGGCAAAGTGCATGCAGGAATTAAAACGTCACAGTCCGACAGATTTCACGCTGACGTTTTTATGCATGGATCCGGGTTATGCGCCTCGCAATCGGCAAAAAATCATCGAGAATGCCGAAAAACTGAATATTCCGATTGAATTCTTTGAAACGGATATATTTGCCTCGGTGGAACAAATGGACGGTTCGCCTTGCTATATGTGCGCAAAAATGCGGCGCGGATATCTGTATCGTGAAGCGCAGCGGCGCGGTTGCAATAAAATCGCGCTCGGACATCACTATGATGATGTGATTGAAACCATATTGATGAGCATGATTTACGGTGCGCAGATGCAAAGCATGATGCCCAAACTTCATAGCGACAATGTTCCCGGAATGCAGCTGATACGCCCGCTATACAAGGTTCGTGAAGCGGAAATTATTCGCTGGCGCGATGATTTCAATCTTGAATTTCTGCAATGTGCATGCAGATTTACCGAAAATACCGAGGTAAACGACAACGGATCGAGCAATTCGAAACGTCGGGAAATGAAAGAACTGATCAGACATTTGAATGCGCTGAATCCGATTGCCGATCGAAATATCTTCCACAGCGTTCATAATGTAAGCCTCGATACGATGGTTCGCTGGAAATATGACGGAAAGGAATACAGTTTTCTGGACACCTATCAGGATTATCAGGAGTAATTATGGTTGAAAAACACGAAAAACTTCATCGCTTTCATGGGAAATTCCGCGAAAAGAGCCGCCGAAGTGCATTAAAGGTTCTGTTCGGACGCAGTGCGCTGATTGTTTTGCTGCTGGCGGCGCAGGTTGTTTTGTTTATCGGACTTTTGATGCGCTGGCAATATGCTTCGTTTGCATACGGGGGCTCCTATGTGCTTGCGGCATTCATGGCGTTGCATCTGATCAATCGCCCGATGAATACCAGCGCACGACAGACGTGGCTTATTCTGGTCATGCTGGCGCCGATTCTGGGAACGGTTCTGTATCTGTATGTCGATATGGATTTCGGCCATAGAGTGGTTCGCAAAGAGCTCGAGCGCGTTGATAAACGC
>CAVHAH010000250.1:0-571 GCA_963633785.1 bacterium | reverse complement strand
TCCGTGGCCTATTATCCCGGTGGTGAAGAAGCCATCGAAGCGCTGCTTACCGAACTGGAACAAGCGGAAAAATTCATCTTTATGGAATTTTTCATCATCAGAGAAGGCGTGGTCTGGGAATCCGTATTGGAAATACTGAAGCGTAAAGTTGCGCAGGGTGTTGAGGTGCGTGTTATGTACGACGGCACCAATGCGGTGTTTAATCTGCCGTATCGTTACCCTGAAAAGCTGAAGGCGATGGGCATTCAGTGCAAGATGTTTTCGCCGCTGCGGCCGTTGATTTCCACGCATTATAACAACCGCGATCACAGAAAAATTGTTGTAATCGACGGGAAAGTCGCATTCACGGGCGGCGTGAATCTTTCGGATGAATATGTGAATATCACGCATCCGCACGGCTATTGGAAAGACAACGGTATCATTCTTAAAGGCGAGGCGGTTCGCAGTTTTACGTTGATGTTCCTCAAAATGTGGAATGTGTTTGAACGCAATGCGAAATACGATTTCTACCTCAACGTACCTTACGAACGCATTGAGAATCCGCAGGGCTTTGTGATTCCCTATGCAGACA
>CAVHAH010000249.1:1260-2447 GCA_963633785.1 bacterium | reverse complement strand
GGCGGGAATTATTGCCGCGCGAAATGTCGTCATGGCGACGTATAACGCTATCGCGGCTATTGCAACCGGCAGGACGGCGGCATTGACAGCGGCGCAGTGGGCTCTCAATATCGCGCTTACGATGAATCCGATAGGGCTTGTCATTGCGGCGGTTGTCATTGTTATCGGCCTATTCCTGGCATGGCTTGCGGCAACGAAAGGCCTGCGTGAAGGATTGGCGGAAGGGCTCGGTGCGATTGCGAGCGTGACTCAAAGTGTCGTCGATTTCGTTATTAAATGTATCAATAAAGCGATTGACGCATACAACGCACTCAAGGGTATTATGAATGACGTTGTAAAAACCAATTTCCAAATGACGGAACACGTCGAAGTTACCGGCGGCGATTGGGGCAAGACCGTCGAAAACGGAATTAAAACGCTTAGTTTCGATGACGTCATGCCGAAAATGCCGGCGATTGGGGGAATGAATATTCCCATGCCGGGAGGCGCGGCCGGCTCGCCCGAAATGGACGATATTGCCGGAAGCGGCCGCGCCACAGCGGGGAATACCGAACGCATTGCCGATTCTATGAATCTGCTTGACGAGGATCTCCAATATTTGCGAGATGTGGCCGAACGCGAAGCGATTGATAAATATACGACGGCGTCCGTTACCGTCCAGATGGGCGGTGTTTCCAATACCATCAACAACGATATGGACGTCGACGGTGTCATTAATCAACTCACCGAAGGGATTTACAACGGCATGGTAAACGCCGCGCAGGAGGTGCATGTGTAAATGGCTTATTACTTCTTTATGGGAGTGCTTCAATTACCTGTACCTCCGGCGAAAATGTCAGTGCAGATACACGGAAAGAATAAGACCGTCAATCTCATTAATGAGGGCGAAGTAAATTTACTGAAAACGCCGGGGCTTACTACGGTGTCTTTTGACGTACGGCTTCCGAATACTCGCTATCCGTGGGCAAATTACGACGATTCTCTTGAGAATATGGCGGGAAATGCGGCTGTCGGCAAATCGCTCGGGTCGTCTAACATTTTCGGGTTTAATAAGGCATCACATTATTTGCAGCAATTTGAGCGTTTCAAAAAAGAAAAAACGCCGTTCCGCTTCATCGTGACGCGCATCGGGGAAGGGATGAATCTTTTATTTTCTACGAATATCCTTGTCACGCTTGAGGATTACA
>CAVHAH010000249.1:0-1250 GCA_963633785.1 bacterium | reverse complement strand
TTACAGCATCGTGGAAGATAAACCGCGCGACGGCTTCGATGTGACGGTGCCGGTGAAACTTCGCGAATATCGCCCGTTCGGGACGAAGAAAGCGACGATGACGACGGACTCAAACGGAAACCGGACGCTATCCGTCGAAAATACACGCGATACAACGGATAAAGCAATTCCCAATGCCGTCAAAGTGACGACGGCGGCAAGTGTCTTTGAGGCCGTAAAAAGCGCCGCCGGCGGTACGCTTGATTGGCGTACGGTGGCACTGAATAACGCGGTGGAAAATCCGATTGCCGACGTGAAAGGAATGACTTTGAAGTTATGAGCACGGTAAATGAATTTTCGGGCGGCGCAGGGCTTCAAGTGATTGTGTTTCATAAAGCGACGGGTGAGTATTTCATCCCGGCAGTCTTGGACGGCGTCACGTGGGAACTTTGCCGAAAAGGCGCGCCGGGGAAATTGACGTTTCGTGTGCTTTATGATGACGTGCTCCAAATGGATTACGGCGATGCGATAGACGTCACGTGGAACGGGACGCAATTCTTTCATGGGTATGTATTTTCCAAAAAGCGGAACAAAGACAGCCGATGGGACGTGGTCGCCTATGATCAGATACGCTATTTACTCAACAAAGATACATTTTCGTATATCGGCAAGCGCGCCGATGAAGTTATCCGTGAACTGGCCAATGACTACGAGCTTGCGGTCGGCGAATTGGATAATACGAAATTTGTGATTGAGAAACGGCGCGAAAGCAATGCGACAATCTTAGATATGTGCCAAACAGCGCTGGATCTTACCATGATACGCACAAATAAAATTTTCGTGATATATGACGATTGCGGAAAGTTGATGCTGAAAGATATCGAAAATCTGAAAAACGATCTTTTGATTGACGCGGATACGGCGCAGGATTACAGCTACGAAGGGACCATCGATAAAAACACATTTAACTTAATCAAGCTGGATGTGGACGAAGGCGAAAACGGGCACAAAACGTATTATGCGCCCGCTGATACGTCAGAATATCAAAAGAGCGAGACGCGCAAACAGTGGGGCGTGTTGCAATTTTACGAAAACATAAACACGAAAATGCAGAACCCGCAAGATTTGGCGAACCGCTATCTGGAGCATTTCAATCGTATCATGCGTACACTTTCCGTATCGGGCGCAGCCGGTGATTTATCCGTGCGCGGTGGGTCGATGATTTGGCTGAATATCAACCTCGGCGAAAACGCAGAGAAAGAGGCGAAGCA
>CAVHAH010000248.1:0-2455 GCA_963633785.1 bacterium | reverse complement strand
GTTCAAAGGACGTTCGGGCGGCAATCAATGATTTACAGATACGCAATGCCCGATGCGGTGATTTTCACCGTGCCTTCGATTTGAACGGTGAATTTTTGATCGATTTTTCGTGCGGTTACACGAATCGTGCCGCCGGGCTGGCGGATATCTCCCGAATAAAAGCCCGAAGATTGCGCATTCAGGCAGCCGATTGCCGCCGTTCCGCTTCCGCAGCCCCGTTCACGGACAATCGTATTGGATGCGGGAACGTACACAACGGGCGTAATCACCGAATGCGTTGAATCGTAAATCAATGCGCCCAGCGCATCCGCTTTGAAGGTTTCGTTCCATGTGCGAATCCTTCGTTCAATCTCTTCTGCGGTGATTCCCGATTCCGCAGGCAAAACCAGGTGCGTAATTCCGGGAAGGAACACCGCTTTCGCCGATATTTCCCCGCAGTCGGTCTGAAGCTCGGCGGATTCGATGCGCTCCGCACCGGGAATTTCCACGCATCCCAAATAATCTTTGCCCGAACGGGTTATGCCCACCCGAACGATTTCCTTCGCTCCCGACACTTCAAGCGGATACTCCGTTGATGCGCCGTCAGCAAGGCTGTCCTTCCATGCCAGATATGCGCCCGTGGCCATTGAAGCGTTTCCGCAGAATTCGCCGCCCATCATTTGAAGGCGAATGCGTGCAATGCGGGATTCTTCCAGAAAGCCCACCTGTTCGCCGCCCACGCCGTCGTATTCCAAAAGCCGTTCGGCCATTTGCGGCTGATTTTCGCGTGAAACGGCGCTTTCCACCAGTATCGTCACATTTTGTGTGGGACTGGTTTTCACAAATTGAATATTCATATCAATTAAACCTGCTCAAGAATTGAATGGTACGTTCATGCGAAGGATTGTTGATAATCGCATTCGGCTCGCCCTGCTCGATAATCACGCCGCCGTCCATGAAAATCACATGGTCGGAAACATCTCTCGCAAACGCCATTTCATGCGTTACAATCACCATCGTCATGTGTTCTTTCGCCAAATCACGAATGACTTTCAGAATTTCTCCGGTCAATTCGGGATCGAGGGCAGAGGTCGGTTCATCGAAGAACAGAATTTTCGGACGCATCGCCAGCGCACGGGCAATCGACACACGCTGCTGCTGACCGCCCGAAAGCTGATACGGATACGCATTTTCCTTGTCGGACAGCCCCATTTTCTTCAGAAGCTCACGCGCGGTTTCATAAACTTCGTCCTTCGGGCGCTTCTGAATCAGCATCGGCGCTTCCGTGATGTTTTTCAAAACGCTGTAATGCGGAAACAGGTTGAAATTCTGAAACACCAAACCGAAATAGCCCCGAATCTTCTGCAGTTCCTTTGCGCTTGCATAAACGGAACGCCCGTCAACATCCGTAGCGGCGAATTCGTCCATATAGCACAGACTTCCGCCGTCCATGGTTTCCAAAAGCGTTGCACAGCGCAAAAGCGTGGATTTGCCCGAACCGGACGGACCGATGATGGAGACCACCTGTCCCTCGCTCACGGAAAGGCTGATGTCCTTGAGTACATTGTTTTCATCAAACTGTTTGCGGCAGTGGCTAATTTCCAAAATATTCATCTTCAGGCCTCCCTTAGCGATAATAATCCAGTTTCCGCTCGATGCGCGTCATCACAAAGTCCACCAGCGCGTTGAACACGAAATAGAACACGCCGGCGATCACGAACGGCATGAAGCTCGATTGCGAATTGGAAATGGATTTGCCGATGGTGAACATTTCCTGATAGCCCACGGTGAACGCCATCGAGGTGTCTTTGACCAGCGTAATTACTTCGTTGGTAATCGACGGCAATATCCGCTTGATCACCTGCGGAAGGATAATGCGCATGAAGGTTTGCGAACGGGAGTAACCGAGCACTTCCGCGGCTTCGTATTGTCCCTTGGGCATGGAATCAATGCCGCCGCGGTAGATTTCCGCAAAGTACGCCGCATAATTGATGGAGAAGCCGGCGATGATCGGAACCAGCTTGTTGCGCGCAACACCCAGACCAAGCGCCAGACCAAACTGTTTCTCAAGAAATGACGAGATATAAAACGGCCCGTAGGTGACCACCAGCAGTTGCAGCATCAGCGGAGTGCCGCGCAGAATGGAGATCAACACGCGCGTAATCGTGCGCAAAACGCCGATTTTCGATCTGCGAAGCAACGCCAGCACAACGCCCAGCGGCAGTGAGAATACCAACGTCAGAAAGAAGATCGCGAACGTGCGTCCGAGGCCCGTCGACATTTTTTGAATCATGGTAATTGTGGTCATGCTCGATTTCTCCTATACGCGGCAAAGGGGCTATCACATGGATAACCCGTTTTCCGTTATTTGATTTTTGAAGGAATGACTTACTGCGCCAGGCACATCGAAGAAGTTTCCAGACCGTACTTCTCAGCCAAGGAGATGTAGGTGCCGTCTTCCACGAGCTGCATGAAT
>CAVHAH010000247.1:0-2476 GCA_963633785.1 bacterium | reverse complement strand
GGAGCTCTGCCATTGAGCTACACCCGCGCATTCCCGCCGACATACGCCGTCATACAATCTTAATTGTACTTTAGTTTGCCCGTTTTGTCAACAACCAAACGTGTTTTTCACTTCTTTTTTTGCGCCGCAGACGGGTTTTGACCCATAATTTAACCGAATCATCATTTTTCTTCCAGATATTTCTGGAGCTTTCGTTTGATACGCTGCAGCGCATTGTCTATGCTCTTTACATGCCGACCCATTTCCTCGGCAATCTCGAAATAACTCTTGCCCTCCACATAGCGAATCAGAACCTCTTTTTCAAGGTCGGAGAGCATTTCGCCGATGCGCCCTTCGATTACGGACAAATCCTCCCGGTCAATCAGCACGGATTCGGGATTGCTCGGCACTTCGTCGCTGATTACATCCAGCAGCGTGCGGTCGGGGTCTTCCTCGTAAATCGGGCGATTCAGCGAAACGTAGCTGTTGAGCGGAATGTGTTTCTGCCTTGTGGCGGTTTTGATTGCGGTGATAATCTGGCGGGTGATGCACAATTCGGCGAATGCCCGAAAGGGCGTTGCGCGGTCGGCCTGATAATCCCGAATGGCCTTGAACAGCCCGATCATCCCCTCCTGAACGATGTCTTCGTGATCCGCACCGATCAGGAAATAGCTGCGCGCCTTCGCCCGAACAAAGTTTTTATACTTGTTCAGAAGGTATTCCAGCGCTTTGCCTTCGCCCTCCACCTGTGCGATTTCGACGATTTCCTCGTCCTGCATGGATGCGTAATCACGCTCGCTCATTTTCACCCTCCGATTTGCCGATTTTCAGGAGCTTTTGCATAACCTCCGGGGGAATTCTTTCGCCGATACTGGCCTTTGCGTGCACCACCGGCGGACGTTTCGCCCCCTGTGTGCGCACCTGCTGCATTTCCATAAGCAATTCACGGGAGGAAAGACGGGTTGCGCCCCGCCCGAGAATGATGGTCTGTTCCAGTCCGTCCGACGTGGCCACCCGAATTTCGATGCGCCGCAGGGAGACATCCTCGGCATAGCTGTCGCAGGTGTGCTCGATAAAGTGGTCGGCGGTTTCGCCCTTGCGTGTGAATACCACCGTTACCCGTCCGTATTCCTCCACCGAGCGCGCCTTGCGATCGCCCAGCCACGCATCGAACACCAGGATAATTTTCTGATCGGTGTAGCCCGCATAATCCTGAAGCTCGTGAATCAGGCGTTCACGGGCATCGCCGAGCGTGCCCGAATGTTCCCGCGCGTTGAGCACATTGTAGCCGTCTACAATCAGCAGCCGCTTCGGCGGTTTCATCGATTTCCCCTCGCCCGCAGCACCGAATACATCACAATGCCCGCCGCCACGGAAGCATTCAGCGATTCGATTTTGCCCTTCATCGGCAGGGTAATGCGCCGATCGCATTTTTCCATCGTAAGGCGGGAAATGCCCTCGCCCTCCGAACCGATTACCAAACCGATCGGGCCGGTCAAATCCGCTTCGAACGCATTTTCACCGTCCATGGAGGTTGCGATAATCCAGATGCCCTGTTCCTTCAGCTCGTCAATCGTGCGGTTCAGGTTGGTCACCCTTGCGATTTTCATCGTTTCAAGCGCACCCGCCGCCGCCTTGGCGACCGTGGCGGTCAATCCCACCGCCCGACGTTCGGGAATAATCACGCCGTGCGCACCCGCACATTCCGCCGAACGGATGATTGCGCCCAGATTGTGCGGATCGGTGATTCCGTCCAGCAGAATCAGGAACGGCTCTTCGTTTCTCCGTGCCGCTTCCGCAAGCATATCTTCCACCGTGGAATACTCCACCGCCGCAACATACGCAAGCAGTCCCTGATGCGCCGGATAAATCTGATCCAGCCGTGCACGATCCACAATCTGCACCACTGCGCCCGCATCCTTCGCCATCTTCACGATTTCACGGGCCGAACCCGACAAATCGCTCACCGCCAGCAGTTTCTCAATCGGACGTCCCGCGCGCAGTGCTTCGCGAATCGGATTGCGCCCGCAGATAATCTGTTCGGGGTCCGCTTCGAGATTCACGAGCGTCTCCTCGGGATCCGCCTTTCTCGCCTGCGGCAATTCACGATTGCGTTCGTCCTCACGCCTGCGCTTCGGATCGCCCGAATAATAGCGGTTGGTTCCGTAGGGGCGGTCGAACGACTCTTCACGGCGATTCTCGCCGAAGGACTTCTTATCATATCCGTGATTGCCTTCACCGAAAGACTTCTTTTCGTAACTGCGATTGTTCTCACGGCGGTCTTCGCCGAAAGACTTCTTATCGTATCCGCGATTGCCTTCGCCGAAAGACTTCTTCTCGTATCCCCGATTGCCTTCGCCGAAGGACTTCTTTTCGTAACCGTGATTGCCCGAATAGGTTTGACGGGAACGGTTGAATGTGCGTCCCTCGTCCTGTGCGCTCACATGCTCCGCACGAGGCACATCGCTTCGAACCGCACCCACGCGCGGCGTTCCGT
>CAVHAH010000246.1:0-2476 GCA_963633785.1 bacterium | reverse complement strand
TGAATCGCTGCGCCCCGTGCCGGTGCTGTCGTTCACGGTGCGCCATTTGAAGTGCATCGCAGGTATCGTGATTACCGCAAGCCACAACCCCAAGCAGTATAACGGCTATAAAGTTTACTGGTCTGACGGTGCGCAGATGCCGCCGGAGTCCGTAAAGGGGCTCACGGATCGCCTGCCGGACACGACCTATGCGGAATCACTGCCGATGGACGAAAAGGAAGCGCTTGAAAAGGGACTTTTGACCTATATCGGCGCAGAGGTTGACGATGCGTATATTGCGGCGGTGAAAAAGCTGTCGGTGAATCCCGAATTGGCACGGGAAGTGGGCAAGGAGCTGAAAATCGTTTATACGCCCTTGCACGGTTCGGGCAATCTGCCTGTGCGCCGCATTTTCCGTGAAATCGGCATGGAGAATGTGTATGTGGTTCCCGAACAGGAATTGCCCAACGGCGATTTCCCCACGGTGAAAGTGCCGAATCCCGAAGACCCCGCCGCATTCACGCTTGCGCTTCAGATGCAAAAGGAACTGGGTGCGGATCTTTGCGTGGGCACGGATCCCGACTGCGACCGAGTGGGCATTGCGTGCATGACGGAAAACGGCCCTCGTTTGCTCAACGGCAATCAGATCGGATGCGTTTTGCTGCACTATATCCTTTCCCAGAAGAAAGAGCGCAAAGAATTGCCTGCGAACGCCGCGGCGGTCACTACGATTGTGTCCACCGATATGGCCCGCGCGATTGCGGAATCGTTCGGCTGTGAGATGATTGAGGTTCTGACGGGATTCAAGTATATCGCCGAACAGATTCGCCTGTTTGAGGAAACGGGCGCACACACGTTCATGTTCGGATTCGAAGAGTCGTTCGGCTATCTGTCGGGCACGGATGTGCGCGATAAAGACGGCGTGAATGCCTGCATGCTGATTGCGGAAGCGGCCTGCTGGTACAAGAAGAATTACAACTGCACGCTGGTGGATGCGATTGACCGGCTGTATGCGCAGTACGGTTTCTACGGCGATAAGGTGACTTCGTTTGTTCTGCCGGGCAAGGACGGACTGGAAAAGATGCAGTCTGTGATGCTGGCACTGCGTGAACATGTGCCGACGGATTTCGGCGGCGTGAAGGTGGTTGCGGTGCGCGATTACCTGTCTTCGCAGCGTGTATGCGCAGGCGTGAAGGAAAACCTGACTTTGCCGAAGTCCAATGTAATGTATTTTGAATTGGAGGGCGGCGCATGGCTTTGTGTTCGTCCGAGCGGAACGGAGCCGAAAATCAAGCTGTATGTGAATGCGGTCACGAAGTCCGATGCGGAAACGAAGGCGCAGCTTGCGCTGATTTCCGATTCGGCGGTGAAACTGCTGGAAAGCCTGTAATTTGAATTGAGGAAGGACGTTTTCTTATGAAGCTGGGCGTGGTTGGACTGCCGAATGTCGGCAAGAGCACTTTGTTTAATGCCATTACCTGTGCGGGAGCGCAGGCGGCGAATTATCCCTTCTGCACGATTGAACCGAACACGGGCGTGGTAGCGGTGCCGGATGCACGATTGGATGTACTGTCCGAGATGTATCATCCCGAGAAGTATACGCCCGCAACGCTGGAATTCGTGGATATCGCAGGCCTGGTTAAGGGTGCGAGCCGGGGCGAAGGTTTGGGCAACAAATTTCTTTCGCATATTCGCGAAGTGGATGCGATTGTGCATGTGGTGCGCTGCTTCGAAGATGAAAACGTGATTCATGTAGACGGCAATGTCGATCCCGCGCGCGATATCGATGTAATCAACACCGAATTGATTCTGGCGGATATCGAAACGGTATCCAAGCGCGCGGAGCGTGCCGCCGGAATGCTGAAAAAGGGCGAAAAGAAGTATGCGCTTGAGGCGGAAGCGGGGCGCATTCTGCTGGACCACCTGAATGCCGGAAAACCCGCGCGCACGGCGCCTTTGGATGCGGATCAGCTTGCGGCGGTTCACGACTGGTTCCTGCTTACAATGAAAAAGGTGATTTATGCCGCCAATATCGGCGAAGAGGATATCGGCAAGTCGCCCGAGGAGCTGCCGTTGGTTGCGCCTGTTGAGAAAATCGCCGCAGAAGAGGGCGCAGAGGTTCTGGTAATCTGCGCACAGGCGGAGGAAGAGATTTCTCAGATGGAGCCCGACGAGAAAAAGATGTTCCTGGAGGATTTGGGCATCGGCGTTTCCGGTCTGGATCGTCTGGTCACACTCGGCTATTCGCTGCTCGGATTGATCAGCTTCCTGACGGCCGGCCCGAAAGAAGTGCGCGCGTGGACGATTGAAAAGGGCACGAAGGCGCCTCAGGCGGCGGGCAAAATTCACACCGACTTTGAACGCGGATTTATTCGCGCGGAAATCGTGGCGTATGAAGATCTGATTCGCGAAGGCTCGATGGCGGCGTGCAAGGAAAAGGGTCTGGTGCGCAGCGAGGGCAAGGACTACGTGATGAAGGACGGCGACGTGACGCTGT
>CAVHAH010000245.1:0-2477 GCA_963633785.1 bacterium | reverse complement strand
GGTAACCTACGTGCGCTACGGCGAAAAAGTGTATTCCCCGGTGGTCGAAGAGGGCGAAGCAGATCTGATTCTGGCGTTTGAACCTCTGGAGGCGGCGCGTTGGCTGCCGCGGCTGAAAAAAGGCGGAACGATTTTAACCAACATTCACCCGATGCTGCCGATGCCGGTCATCACCGGTGCGATGGAATATCCTTCTCGGCTCATTGAAAAGCTCTCCAATCAGACGAATGTGATTGCGTTTGATGCGCTGGCGCTCGCGGAGCAGGCCGGTTCCGTCAAGGCGGTCAACACGGTGCTGCTCGGCAAGCTTTCCACGCTGATGCCTGAATTCTCAGAAGATCTCTGGATGGCAGCGCTCGACAAATTCGTAAAACTCAAATTCCGCGAGATCAATCAAAAGGCATTTTTGCTTGGAAAAAATGCATAAAGACATCGCGCCGGAAGTCTGCCAATCAGATTTCCGGCGCGATTACTCATTTGATCATTTCTGCGGCATTATACAAAATGTCAAACAAGGACGTGGTATCTGCAAGATCTTCCATGCAGCAAAACCTTCCCCCTTCGAACGCAGCCACAAGCTGCACGCCCTGTTCGATTGCATAGTCCGTGGGAGAACAAATACGCGATTCGTCTGTTTCAAAACAGGCATTTACGTTCTCCGCGTCCAACAAGAAAACTTTGTCAAAGGTAGAGACCACTTCTTCCGAGTCATCGAAAAAGGCGAGATCCACAATCGCATTTTTTTGTCTTCGCTGAATTCGCGGTTGCGAAAATCGTCGTTCAGTCAGCTGCGAAGCGTTGCATTTTCCTAGGTCGGATCATCCTGTACAATCAGCACCAGCCATTCAATCGGCGAGTCGTCCGTTCCGTCGCTCGTCTGTGGGTAAGTGCCGAATTCGATGAAATCGCCCTGCTCGATGCCGCTGAATTCAGCAAGGCCTGTGCCGGACGAAATGCACATCATCAAAAGCACTATCGTCAGCAAAATCGGGATGATCTTTTTGTTCGTCATGGTTTGACTTCTTTCGCGTCGTTCAAGGGATTATTTTCCGAGCATCTCTTCTTCATAAGCGCGCTGCTTTTCTTCGTGGCGCTTTGCGAGGTTGATTTTAATCTGACTCCATTCTGCGCCGTGCAAGCGGTAGAATTTTCCGATGAGCACCGCGCAGATCAGCAGAAGCATTGCCGAAATGAATACCCACGAGAATCGAATGCCGAACACCGCCGTGGCGCTTTGCGCATTCAGCTCCAGCGCGGAATCGTAGCCGAACCATTGAATCATAATCGGGAAAAGTGCGTTGGCGATGCTGATGGCGGGCTTGCAGATCAGGCTGTTCACGCCGGCGTACATGCCTTCACGGCGAAGGCCGGAAACGTGTTCATCGTAGTCAATCACGTCGCCGTTCATCATGGGAATCAGGTATGTGCCGCCCGCAAAGCCAATGCCTGCGCCGAAGAAGCCGACAATACTGCCCACGGTAATCGCTCCCGCAAACAGCAGGCAGAACAGCGCCAGACAGAATATGGAACACATCAGCACCATGCAGTTGCGCACGCCCCATTTCGAGCCCGGTTTCACCCACATGAAAATGCCCACCACAATGCCCAGGAACATTGCGATATAGCACCAAAGGTAATTCACGCTGTTGGAAGCGAAATAATAGCTCAGGCCCAGCATCAGCGCCGTCTGAATGTAGGTAATCGAGAACGAGATGCTTTCAAACACGATGAAATTGCGGTTTTTGAAGCAGGTTACGATGGATTTGATGAACGGATACTGCTCTTCCTGCTTCACATAGGCGTTTTCACGGTAAAAGAAGGAGCTGAAGAACATAATCGCACCCGCAATCAGGCCGATGGCCGTCATCGTGATTTGGAAATTCAGAAGCGACTGCTTCAATATATTTTCCAGTTCCGCCAGCAGCACCAGCGGCACGCTCAGCGCCACAAGGCTGAAAATCACCTTTACCAGCATGATTTTGCCGCGCGCTTCGTTGGTCACCGCCATTTCAAACGGCATCACATACAGGGAAGTGGCAATCGCCGTATACAGGGTGTCAAACAGGAACAACGACAGAAACATCTGAATGAACATCTGCAAATCGGAGCCGGTATCGAAGAAAACCACCCACGAAAGCACGAACACGGCGGCAATCGCCAGCGCGCCGTAGCGAATATACGGAATGCGGCGGCCGAGCTTGGATTTCGTTCTGTCCGAAATATAGCCGAACAGCGGATCATTGAATGCGTTCCAAATGCCGAACAGCAGCCAGCACAGCGCACTCCATTTGGCATCCATGCCGAAATACGTCACGAAGAAATACGTCAGACCGCCGCCCGTCATGATGTTGCACAATGTCGTGATGCTGCAATCCGCCGCACCCAGCCACATTCTGCTCGACAGCTTTACATTTTCAATCTTCTTTTCGCTCATTGTCCTCTCTCCCAACAAAAAATTCCCGAATGTCCATCTATAA
>CAVHAH010000244.1:0-2488 GCA_963633785.1 bacterium | reverse complement strand
GATTATAACACTTCGCCTATTGCAACTTCATTTTATCTGAATTTGCTTGACGCAGAAGCACTTTATTCGGTATAATAAGGATTGTATTTATACTTGATGTAAAGGAGGAATCGAACCTGCATGGATCATGAAAAAGAATTGCTTCGGCGCGCCGCGCAGGGGGATGCCTCGGCATTCAGCGAACTGCTGGGTGCGCATGAACAAAAGATGTACGCGGTGTGCTACAGAATGTGTTCGAACGAATACGATGCGCAGGATTGTCTTCAGGAGGCGATGCTGCGCGCCTACAAGGCTCTGCCAAGATTCAAAGGAGAATCCGCATTCGCCACATGGCTGTATCGGATTGCGATGAATACCTGTCTGGATGCGCTTCGCCGCAAAAAAAGTCAGGCGAGTACATCGCTCGACAGCCTGTTAAGCGAAGGTTGGTCACCGCAATCCAATTCGGAATCGCCGGATGAACACGTGATTCGTTCCGAGCGGAATCGTGTGCTCCACGCGGCCATTGCGGAGCTTCCGGAGGAAATGCGCGCGGCGATCGTATTGCGCGATGTTCATGAAATGTCCTACGATGAAATTGCCGAGATTCTGAATGTAAATATCGGCACTGTGAAGTCGAGAATCAGTCGCGGGCGCGAAAAATTGCGCGAAAAAATTATGACAAACGCGGAACTTTTCGATAAACGTCGCGTCTAAATAGTATAGGAATTCAGAGAGGAGGAAGAGAATGAAATGCTCTGAATTTGAGGGGATGCTGGATGCATGGATGGACGGTGCGATCGACGACAGCACGCGCAAAGCGATGCAAAAGCATGCCGAAACCTGTGAAAGCTGCCGCGAACAGCTTCACGCTGCTGAAATGCTTCAGGACGTTCTTTCTCACATGGACGATTCTTTAACCGTTCCGCTCAAGGCGCAGGCATCGTGGCGAAAGGCTGTGATGGATCAGGCGCGAAAGAATCGAATCAAGCGTTTTTCGCGCATTGCGGGGGCAGCTGCAGCGGTACTCGTGCTGGCGATCTGCCTTCCGTTGCTGCTGAAAAGCACATCCGGTTTCACCAAGGTATCCGATGCGTATGTTGAAGTCGACGGTGTGAACGAAATGGATTCACTGGAAGATGTCGCGCTCACTGCCACAGAACCGGAAACGCAGGCTACTGCACAGCCGGATGCCCTGCGCAGTGTGATGGTTGAGGACCTTGATGCTGCCTACGGCTATGTGATGGATTTGATCGAGGAATATACGGCGACGCTGAAAGATGAAACGCAGGCGGATGGTGAACGCTGTCTGGTGATTACCGTTCCTGCAGACAATGTCGAAGACTTTATTCTGGCCATTGATCAATTGGGAACGCCGATGCAGGACAGCTATCAGAATGAATCTGCTGCGGAAACTGTTGAAATTCAGGTGCATCTGATCGCTGAATAAAAGTAAAGGGGCGTTGAATGTGAAAAGAATACTGACTGTATTACTGCTACTGATCGTTTTCGGATGCGGTTTTGCCATGGCGGAAAATACCATTTTGAATATTTCGGGAACGGGCGTTGTGCGCGTGTTGGCGGATCAGGTGGTAGTGACGCTGGGCGTAACGGAAACCAACGAAGATGTCAAGGTCGCACAGGATACGGTCAATGAAAAAATCAACGCCATCTGCGATGCACTTCTCGCTGCGGGCGTGGAAGAGAAAAATATTGGCACGAATCAGATCAGCATCTATGCACAATATTCGGATTCCTATCTTTCAGGCAGCAGCAAATTAACCGGTTATACCGCATCAAACACCATCACGATTCAATCAACGGATTTGGATCAGGTGGGTAATTATATCGACATCGCTTTTGAAGCGGGTGCAAACACGCTGGACAGCGTTGATTTCTCTGCTTCGAATACCGAACAGGCCAAGCAGGAAGCGTTGAGACTGGCAATACAGAATGCAAAGACGAAGGCGGATACCATTGCCGATGCGCTGAATATGGAAGTGGCGAATGTGGTGCAGGTGGATGAGTCGCAATCGTACAGCTACGGCAATTCCGGTGCATCTGTTTTCAATATGCGCGAGAAATCGACGGATTCTGCCACGGTGGTTCGCGCTGCGACACTTGATGTGCAGGCTTCGGTAGATATTCAATTTGAATTGGCTGAGAAATGAGGAACTATGGAACGGGCAAATATTGAAAGACTCAATGAATTGACTGCGCTCTCCCGCGTTCGCGCATTGACGCATGAGGAACAAAAGGAGCGCAACGAACGAAGACAGGCCTATCTGAAAGCGTTTAAATCACAACTGCGTGTGCAGTTGGACAATACCGTTGTGGAATATCCGGACGGTTCACGCAAAGCTTTCAAGGAGGCCGGGGGTAATCAATCAAACGGAGGAAAAAACAATGAATGAGGAACTGGATCTCGTTGTATTCGAGGACGACGATGGCAATGAAGTCACCATGCAGGTGCTGGATTATCGCTTTTATGAAGGCAATGAATATGCGC
>CAVHAH010000243.1:1733-2563 GCA_963633785.1 bacterium | reverse complement strand
ACTGCGCCGCTGCCAATGCCGCCGTCCTGCCGGTTGCAATAGCCGCGATAGCGTTATACGTCGCCATAACAACATTTCGCGCGGCAATAATTCCCGCCTGCGTAGCGTGCAATCCGTTTGAAACGGCAATAAGGCCGTTTGTCACTGCTATATATGCCATATACCCCGCATACAACGATGCGGCAATCGCAAGCGGAACGGTAAATTCTTGCATTACTTGCCACATCTCTTTGAGATTAGAAACGACATTGTCGTATATCATCCCGCCCAATTTTGACATGCCGGAGATAAGCGAAGAAATCGCCGAACCGACAACGAAAAGCGCATTGGAAATTCCGTTTACGAAATTTTTCATCCCTTCGGTATTTGCCAATTTATTTATCGCTTCATAGGCGGGAGCCATGGCAAGCGTCGCCGTATTCCCCAGCTGTTGCATAGTGGATGCCCACGTTACCGGCATCTGGTCGAATTGTTTGTTGATGTCGGCCATATTGTTGAAAATCGCCGCTTTGATGACATCGGCCGTGATTTTCCCTTCCGAGCCGAGCTGTTTCAGCGCGCCTTGAGAGACCCCCATCTCTTTGGCGATCATCTGTTCAATGAGAGGCGCGGCTTCGGCAATGGAACGGAATTCATCGCCCTGCAAACGCCCGCTTCCGAGTGCCTGCGTGAGCTGCAGCATAGCGTTTTTCTGCTCTTCGACGCCCGTACCGCCGACGGCAAAAAGCTTCTGAATACCTTCCACAAAAGGTACTACCTCTTTCGGATCGGGGAATCCTTCTTTTGCGGTCATGGCAAGCTTGGAGACGTTCGCGAGCATTCCTTCATAC
>CAVHAH010000243.1:0-1723 GCA_963633785.1 bacterium | reverse complement strand
CTTCCCGGGCGCTCCCCGCCACTAATTTAAGTCTTGCCTGCATACCGGCATACGCATCGGAAGCGGCTGTAATCCTTCCCGGCAATTCGGCCAATTTCTGCCCGATAGCCATCACGGCATTTGCTGCAATGTTTCCCATAGCAAACTGTCCGATCATGCTTTTGAAAGACGACGTGACGCCGCCCATCGTGCCTCGCGCGCTGTTCATGCGATTTTCCATTTTTTCAAATGCGACGCGCGTCTCACTGATACTGTTTGATGTGGACTCAGCGGACCGTGCAATCATACGCAGCGTCGCCGATGCACCGTCGACAAGCTCAATCGCTTCTTGAATGGTTGCCATGATTCTCCTTTCTCATCGGTGTTTTGCTTTCTCCATCGCTTTTTTATCGTTTCTTATTTTGATGGAAATCGCGGCCGCAATAAAGGCCCTATCTTCTTGAGATAGAGCCAATAACTGCGACGGCGGCCAATGAAATTTGAATAAACAGTAATAGGCAATGTTCGCCCAGCTATCATTGCCCGTGATTAGTTTTTTGCTTTCTTGATTTTCCGATCCATGTCATTCTCAAATCCGTTCGCCTGCGATACTGCTTTAAACAGATCTGTAAGTTCACCCGGAAGAAGCATTCGAGAAACTAAATCGTCAGCGCCGATAGCTCCATAATATTTCTGAAGTTCCTCATCTTTAAGATTCGGATACGTAATACATGCCGCCAAAAGCGCCATCATATACCCGTTCATGTCCGTATTGGTTTCTTGCTTGCCAGTTGCTCCTACAAATTTCGTAGTGTTTTCCTCAATCAAGCGGTCATTTTCGGCCGCCGTGATAGGATGAAATTTCCACGCAATGGGCTCGCCGCTTTCATCCGTAAATCGTTTAGACGCCACGTAGGAAACCTCCAGCGATCTAATCGCCGGCGCCGTCATAAACGCTTTAAAATCGTCAGACATTGGATCACCTCCACCTTAAAACATGCCGCTCAGGTCTTTGTGTACCGTCGGCATCTCGAAATCCTCAAACGTG
Source organism: bacterium (assembly GCA_963633785.1). GTDB lineage: Bacteria > Bacillota > Clostridia > Christensenellales > Aristaeellaceae > Faecivicinus. The sequence goes on along the minus strand of CAVHAH010000243.1, from coordinate 696 downwards.
AATTCCACTTCCTGCTCCAGCCATTCACCGGATGCATCGAAAGCGGCAATCGCTAAAGAATCAAGATTGCAATTCTTTAAAATCACCGTTTCCTCTCCGGCGTCGCTCGTCGGATCGTTATTCGTGATTTGCATGTCAAAATAAATATCCGCGCCGCTGTCTTTGTATTCCTTCATCATTTTCGTGAATCGGGACGTGTTTTTATAAATGGTCATAGAACCGGAATATTTAATCCCCGTAGCCTTATTCCCTTTAGAAACGCGGCCGAGAATATCCACCTCGGTTTTCGTCTTTTCGGCTTTCGCTTCGAGTTTCTTTGCCTGAAACAGGCGGAAACGCTCACCGTCCACCGTCACGTATGCCACGGCCAAGCGCGCATTGATTACGTCTTTGGCCATCATCGTGCTGATTGCATCAAGTGCCATTACTTATACCTCCATTACGCCACTACTACAGCCGCATATAATTTTTCCATGCAGCAGGTCGGCTGTACGCATTCATTCAAAAGCACAGCGGTCTTTTCTGTGCCCTGCGTCGGCATTTCAATATCTTCATCAACAAAATTCTGAATTGCCCGGACGCGTTGATATTCTTTGTGGAGATACACCACATCGCCCCAAAGTGCTTTACGCCCTTCGTCATCGTTCTGTTCCCGTCCGAGATACGTCTTATTGAAAAGATTTGCCACGTCAATCG
>CAVHAH010000242.1:0-2592 GCA_963633785.1 bacterium | reverse complement strand
AGCTTCCAGATACCGCAAAAGGCGCATTCAGCGTCGCCGCCGAATTGTGCGGGGATGCCTTCACTCTTCCGCAGGCGCTTCGGTTTCCTTTACGGTTTTGGCAGGTGTTCCCGTATAACGGGGCGCATTCTCCGAGAAGAGATTTTCCTGCGTTTCAAGCGTCGCCTCGCCGCTGACTTCCTCGCCCGTATTCTGCTGGAAATAGGACAGTGCCACGGCGGTAACATCGCCGAAAATGCCGTCGGGATCATCCGCCAGGTAATTGAGTTCCTTCAGGCGCTCCTGAATTTTGTATACGCCGTAGGCATAGCTCTTCAGCTTGTAAACGGTGGGCGTTTCATCGTATGCCTCCAGTGCGGGAACTTCGGGCATTTCGTAGGGAATTTCCTTGGGCGTAAAGGCGTTGTCGTCATAGCCGAACATTTGGTTGAGCGTGACCATCTTATAGCCCTTTTCCGCAACCGCGGGAATGAACTTTTTCAGAATCTTCAAGTCCGTATCGGTGGTATGGAACAGATAGATTGCGCCCGGTTCAATCAGATTCATGATATTCGCATCACGTCCGGAATACGTCCAGTGGGCGATGCCCGCATAGTCCATTTGCTTGCAATAGGCGTGAATGCGCTGATCCGCACGCGCATCGCCGCCTCTCGGGCGCAGGAAATGGCATTCGTATTCGCCGCCGAGAATATAATTCAACGCATAATTCTGCATATAAATTTCGTTTGCAAGGGTTGCATCGTCGCAATTATACAGCCCGTTGTGGGTATAGGTATGATTCTCCAGCTCCATACCCGCTTCCCATGCGGCTTTCAGAACGGGGCCGTGGGTTTCACGCATAACCTGTTCGCCGATGGGGAAAATGGTGAGCTTGGCATCGTATTGAATCGCAAGCTGAATAATCTCTTTCAGATTCTGAATCTGGAAGCAATCGTCAACCGTGATGGCCACGATTTTTTCTTCCGTTTCCGCCTGCTTGAATATCGGAAGCAGACCTTCCTGCGCCACCGGTCGGGTCAATGCGCGCGGCGCAAGCTCGGGATCGGTGGGTGAAGAATATGCAAATGCAATCTCTCGGGTGGGTTCCGGCGTAGGTTCAACCGTCGGAACGGGGGTGATTTCTGCCGTCGCACTCGGCGAGCTTTCCACGGAAACAATCGCTTCGGGCGTTGCGGCAGGGGCATTCACAGCCGTGTTGTCCGTGCCGTGCGAACAGCCTTTCAAAATCAGAATCAAAGCAATCAAAACAACGGCCGCAGCCGCAATCAGCAGAAAATACTTCTTTTCTTGCGCACGCTTTTTTCTGTTTCTTTCGCGATAGTAGGACGGCATGATTCACAGCACCCTTTCATATAAGAAAAATACAACTTCGCCGAAGCGATAATGAACCGAGGCAATACCGCACAAGTAAGGCAGTGCGATGAAAGATGCATTTTGCGGAAAGCGGATACCGCAAAAGGCACATTCAGCGGTGCCGCCGAATTGTGCGGTATTATCATAAATTATTTGAACGGATTCTCCGTTTTATACAGCATTCCGGCAGGCTGATTGAAGCCGACCTTCTCCACGCCCAGCAGCTGCATCAGCGAGAAGAACGCCTTGCCGACATGCTTGAATGCCACTGCGCCGTGATGCGGATAACCCTCCTGAATCAGCACATGGCGATAGAAACGATCCATTTCCGGAATGGCAAACACGCCGACGCCGCCGAACGTCTTGGGCTCAACCGGCAGAACTTCGCCCTCGGCGACATATGCCTGGAGCTTGCTGTCTTTATTGCCCTGCAAACGATAGAACATAATCTCGCCGGGCACAATCGTGCCTTCGATGGTTCCGCGCGTGATATCGGGCTCTCCTTCCGGTTCAAGACTGCGCTTCATAATCAGCTGATAGCGCATCTCGCCCTTCACCAAACGGCAGGACGGCGTATTGCCGCAATGGAAGCCCATGAACGTTTCATGCAAACGGTACGGGAACTTGCCTTCGATGGACGCTTTGTACATCTCCTCGGGAACGGTGTTGTTGATATCCAGCAGCGTTACCGGTTCGCCCGTCAGGCAGGTTCCGATATATTCGGACAGTGCTCCGTAGATATCCACCTCGCAAGCGGTGCAATAGCCCATTGCGGTCAGGCGGGAATTGACATAGCAGGGAACAAACTTGAATTCGGTCTGGAAGGACGGCCAGCACTTATTCGCCATTACAACGTATTTCGCACTGCCGCGGTTTTCTTCAATCCAGTCCAGAAGCGTCAATTCATACTGCGCAAGGCGCGGCAGAATGCCCGGCATGCGGTTGCCCTCGCCCAGCTCCTGCTCCATCTCACGAATCTTTTCGGGAATGCGCTTGTCGCCGTCATGCTTGTGATACGCCGCAAGCAAATCCAATTCGGAATTCTCCTGAATATTCACGCCCAGTTCAAACAGCGGCGCAATCGGCGCATTGCAGGCGTAAAAGTCTGCCGGACGCGGGCCGAAGGTGATAATCTTCAAATCACGCAATCCCAGAACCGCACGTGCAATCGGAACGAATTCCAAAATCATATCCGCACACTCGTCCGCCGTGCCCACGGGATATTCCGGGATATACGCG
>CAVHAH010000241.1:0-2607 GCA_963633785.1 bacterium | reverse complement strand
TGCTGTTTATGGGCATTGATGCGGGCACGCAGGGCATTCGCTGCATCATCGCAGATGAAAAGGGAACGCCGATTGCATCGCATTCCGCATCCTTTGAAACCTTGAATATCGCAACAACGCAATCCTATTGCGAACAGTCTCCCCGAGATTGGGCAAATGCCGCCGAAACCGCAATTACCGAAAGCATTCGTCAGCTTCGAAGCAACGGTTTGAATCCGCAGGAAATTCGCGCAATCTCCGTTGACGGAACAAGCGGCACCGTTCTGGCGCTCGATTCCGAATTTCAGCCGCTTACCAACGGCATTATGTACAACGATCCGCGCGCAAAGGCGGAGGCCGCTTTGGTTCACAAAGCCATGACGGCGCACGAGAAAAAGCTCGGTTTACGCTTCGGCGCATCGTTTTCGCTTTCGAGAATCCTTTGGATTATGCGCAATCAACCCGAAATTTATGAAAAAACGCGCGTGTTTGCGCACCAGGCGGACTATATTGCTGGACTCCTGACGGGTGAATTCTCCGTTTCCGATGATTCCAACGCTCTGAAAACGGGCTTCGACCCGATTGATCGCCGCTGGGGCGACGGCATTGCCCGGCTCGGCATCGATATCGGCAAACTCCCCCACGTGGTTCGATCCGGCGATTTGCTTGCACGGGTAAACAAAGCTGCGGCAAAGCGGTTCGGTTTGGCGGAAGGAACGCCCGTGGTCGGCGGCGCAACGGACGGAACGGCTTCGGCACTGGCGGCAGGCGCTGTTCGTGTGGGCAGTTGGGCGTCCATTATCGGAACCACATTCGTATTGAAGGGCGTTACGAAAAATCTGATTATCGACCCGAACGGTTCAAGCTATTCGCATCATCTTCCCGGCGGTGAATGGCTGCTCGGCGGTGCGGGCAATGTCGGCGGAAAATGCCTGACGCTCGCCATGCAGGGAAAGAGCTACGATGAAATCAACCGAATCGCCGAAGAACGGATTCCCACGGGCGTGCGGTGCTATCCCCTGACCGAAAAGGGCGAACGCTTCCCGTTTGTGAATCCCGAATTCGAAGGCTTCTATATCGGAAACATCATCGGCGATTCGCTCTATCCTGCGCTGATGGAAGGCGTTGGGTTTGTGGAAAGGCTGTCGTTTGATCGCATGGAATCGCTCGGCTGTGTCGTGGGAGACACCGTTTGCGTGTCCGGCGGCGTTTGCAAGAGCGATGTTTGGCTGAAAATTCGCGCAAGCATCCTGAACCGCCGTCTCGCCGTTCCGAACATCGTGGAAGCCGCCATGGGTTCGGCACTGCTTGCGGCCGTGGGTGAAATGGGTTCTGTCGGTGCCGCCGCCGAAAACATGATTCACTTTTCACGCACCGTTTCGCCCGATGCGCATTTGCACGAGCAATACGAGGAAATCTATCAAAAGTGGCGCAGTATACTCGATTTTCATCTCTCGCCGATTGGAGGCAATATATGAGCATATTCAAAGATTGCGACATTCGCGGCATTTACCCCTCTGAATTCTGCGACACGGATGCATACGGCATCGGGCGCGGTTTGGCGGAAATGCTCCCTCAAAGCAAAAGAATTCTCGTGGGCGGCGATGTGCGCCTGTCCACACCGAAATTAAAGGAACAACTGATTGCGGGGCTGGTTCATTCGGGCGCGCAGGTGATTGACCTGGGCACGATTCCCACGCCCGTTCTCTACTTTGCGCTTGCAAACACCTCTGCCGACGGCGGCGCAACCGTGACCGCATCGCACAATCCGCCCGAATACAACGGCATCAAATTCATGATTGACAAGCCGATTACGCGCGAAACCATTTCAATCCTTCAAAAAATCGTATTGCAGGGCGCATTCAACGACGGCGACGGTCAAATCACGCAGACGGACATTCTTCCGACTTATTTAAGCAGTCTGAACGCGCGCTTTCATGCGACAAAACCGCTAAAAGTGGTTCTCGATGCGGGAAACGGCGCAATGAGCCATGTGGCGCCGATTGCATTCGAGAATGCCGGATACCGTGTTGTCAAGCTGTTTTGCGAACCCGACGGCGCTTTCCCGAATCGCAGTCCGAACCCCGCAGAGCATTCATGCTTAGGGGCGCTTTGCGAAAAGGTGAAGGAATGCCACGCAGATTTCGGTGCGGCCTTTGACGGCGACGGTGATCGTGTGGCCTTCGTCGATGAACAGGGGCGTTGCCTTCACAACGAAAAATCGCTGATTCTGTTTGTGAAGCGGTTGCTGAAAAAGCGTGCGAATTCCGAAAGCCGAAGCGCCGTGGTTTACGATCAGAAATCCTCTTCCGCCGTTCGGGATGCCGTTTTGTCCATGGGCGGAACGCCCGTTCCCGAAAGGAGCGGTCACGCTTTCATAAAAAAGCGTTTTCTTGAATTGAATGCTCCGATTGCCGGCGAAGTGAGCGGTCATTTCTTCTTCGGCGATTTGGGCTATGACGACGGCTTATACGCCGCATTGAGCATGGCGGAGCTGCTGTGTGAAAGCGATGCGCCGCTTTCCGCCCTGGCCGATGCCATTCACCTGCCGCCGATTACGCCGGATTTGCGCTTTGCCTGCAAATACGAACAACAGGATGCGGTTCTGGCAAAGTTCGAAGCGTACTG
>CAVHAH010000240.1:0-2623 GCA_963633785.1 bacterium | reverse complement strand
ATATTGGCTTTTTGTTTTCGGACATATATAATACACTTGCTTGGGGATATTCCAAGCGTACATTCATCGTATGACCTGTGTGCCGTAGCGCCTTTCCGTAAAAACGGGGGATAGTCAATGGAAGATGTCGAGTGAGGGGCTGTTGCAGAAGCCCCATTCTTACGCAGTTATAAGCCATCGAAACAAGACATATTCTTCTTTTGTTTCTATTAGAAACTCATCTTGTGTCGGGTTGGAGGTCTCGCTTTTTATGCGCCTGATACTCTGAATTTCATCGAAATAAATGTCTATCGATTGACTCATAAGTGAAATCCAATGCTTCACTATGTTCTCATAATCGCCGTCTTTCAAACATATATCTCTATGTTCCCGGGCGTGATATTCGTTCGGGAATAGCCTATCATCAATAAATGCAACGGCTTGTTTGCAGAATTCCTGCGGGCTGCCATAACTTATCTTTGAAGCTGTGACCATATAGATTTCGACTTCTTCGCAATCTTTATTGAAGGCTCTGTTTGCGAATGAATAAAAAATCACAAGAGCATTCCTCCTTTTATGCATTGCGGGGAATCTCAATACTCGTCTCCCGACCAGACATATCCGTCCTGACGGATATGCCATGTTTCCCCCTCGAAATCCAGCGTGCCTTCGAACATACTCGGCGTAACGTAGGCATGCAGATTGTATTGATCGGCTTCATCGTTCAGAAGCAGGGCGACATCGTCGGTGAAGCGGCCGTGTTTACAGCAATAGGCGTGTTCCCGATAATAGAGCTTGCGCAGGAGGAGCTTCGCCCGATCGGCTCGGGGCAGCGGATAGCGTTCGCCTTCACGGGTGAATACCAGATAGCCCCACATTTCGGGCATATGAATGTCGATAACGCCCGTGGGTGCCCAAACCCAGTTGTGTTCGGGAAGCGGTTCGCCCGTTTGCGCATTTTTGCGCTTTACATACCGCCCGTTGAGAACATCCACATCCCATTCAACCCGCGAGAAATTCATTCTCCAGATTTCGCCCGTTTGGGGCGCAAAGTGCGTGGGATAGCATTCGTCTTGCCCGCATTCACGCAGTGAAAACCACGGAATCTTTATTTCCAGCGACCAGCCGCGATTTTGCGCCGACGGATCGTTTAGCCGCCCGTCGATTTTCACGGCGGATTCCAGCCCGTGAATGTCCCAACCGATGATGCGCCGCACGCAATCACGCTGGGGTTTCTCCATCAGCAAATCCCACACGGCATTGGCGGCATTCATCTCCAGCTCATAATACCGATGCGAAGAATCCTGCGGCGCCAGAAAGACTTCGAAATCGTTATCGATGTAAATCAGTTCATCACGATTCCGCACAGTCGCCCAGATTGTATCGTCCGAAAGCTCGGCGCCCACATACAGCGCTTCATCGTCCCAGAGCAGCTTGACGCGCGTCTGTTTGGCGGGGCGAGGCAGGGAATCGCCTTCGATGTCGTGAAAATCATCCATCCACTGCGCATTTTCCCAAAACGGCTTATTCAGATTGCCATCCAAAACACCGATGCTGCCGATCGCACGCCGGCAATAGCAAACGGGAGTCTGCGGCTCGATAATCGGTTCTTTAACGCGAAAATTCCCCTTCATTATTTTGCCTGCTCCTCTTATGCATCCTTATCGAGAATCGGATCGACGGAAACGATTTCCGCTTTCCCCGTGGAATCCGCCACGGCGTAAGTGAAATCCTTATGATTCGCCGCACCTGCGTATTCACCCTTCGCATTCATGCAGACCAGTGCGATGCAATCGGGCTTTCCGCCATGACGGACTATGGTTTCGTGGGCGGTTTTCACAACCGTTTCAACGGCGGTTTTCGGCGAAAAGCCCATGCCCATCAACTGCACACAGCGGAAGGCACAGCAAGTGCGCATGATATCCTCGCCAAGTCCCGTGCTCACCGCACCGCCGACGCCGCTTTCCACATAAAAACCGCTTCCGATAATCGGCGAATCACCGACACGCCCCGGAATCTTCCAATTCGCGCCGCTGGTGGATGTGGCGACCGCCATTGAACCCCGCCGGTCGATGGCGACCATGCCGATGGTGTCGTGTCCGCTGCGTTCCTGAAGTGCCTTTTCCGCTTCCCATTTTTGACGCGCGTTTTCCGTAATCATGGAATCCATATCCGTTTTCGCAATGCCTATTTCCTGCGCAAAACGCTCTGCGCCTTCTCCGACCAGAATGGAATGGCGCGTTTTTTCCATAACCGCACGCGCAATGGTCACGGGATGCTCATAATTCCGAACGGCAGCCACGGCGCCCGTCTTCAGAGTATCGCCGTCCATAACGGCCGCATCCAGTTCCAGCTTTCCCTCGGCATTCAGGAATCCGCCGCGGCCGACGCTGTCCACATTCGGATCGCTTTCCACCGTATGAATTCCCTGTTCAATCGCGTCCAATGCGATTCCGTCGGCATTCAGAATCTCCCCCGCTTTTTTTACCGCCTGCAATGAAAATTTCCATGTCGCAATCGTGCTCCACATTGTTTGTTTCCTCCCGTAAGTCTATGAGGGCGCAAAATGCCCCGTATTGGTTCTTAGGTAACACCGCACAAATGAGGTGGTACGATGAATAGTGAATTTTGTGGTAGATGGAAT
>CAVHAH010000239.1:0-2628 GCA_963633785.1 bacterium | reverse complement strand
AGCGGTTATCATATAGATGGTTTTAAAATAAATGTGTTTGTCGGTGAATCAGAAAGAGGGAAGAATATGCAACTGAAGCGCGATACGGATTATGCGCTGCGCATTTTGAGCTGTTGCGTAAAAGAGAAAAATCCGAGGGGAGTTTCTTTGAAGAAGCTATGCCGGGATGCCGTTGTTCCCAGAACGATTGCAGTCAGGCTCTGCCGGGCATTGGCGAAAGAGGATGTATTGACGGAAAATGTATGGAACGATCATGTTTTCTATGCGTTCAATCGAAAAGCCTCGGACAAAACTTTGTACGATATCATTCGGATCATCGAAGGCTCTGCGGGATTGTTTGAAGTGTTTGATCATTCAACGCAATTCTACGAAAACTGCGAAAGCAGCTTAAAGTTGATCGATGAATGGTTTACGAGCGGATTAAAGAGCGTCCGAATTCAAAATTTTGCGGAGCTTTCCTCTGCTGCCGATGGAAATTGACGGAATACGTTGGTTGCACGTGGGTAAGAAGATATTATAATGTAACCATTCTGCAAGTGAGCGAACGCAAACGAGGTGCGACATGAAAAGTAATCTGAAAAAGAAAAGCCGCGAGGATTTGCTGATTATGCTTCGAGAACTGACGGAAGAAAACGAAGCATTAAAGCAACGGCTTGCGCAGACACAATCCACACAGCCTGCACAAACGGCGGAGGATTCAGCCAAGAGCGATTTGCTGTTCGGGCTTGAAGCCTTGAAAAACAGCGTGGATGCCTGCACGAAGGCCATATTGGGATTGCAAAAAGGGGAAGCGGAGTGAGCACAATGGGATCCTTGAGCATTCAACAGATTGATGCGGAAATTCGAAGGGTACGCGCCAAGAAAAAACGTGCCAAACGGCGGCGGACGATTCTCCTTTTGTTGCTGATTGCGGTGCTGGCCGGTGCACTTCTTTCGCTGCGCTTCGTATCATTTCTCAAGATCAGCGGAAATAGCATGGAACCGACCGTTCGCAGCGGAGATATGGTGCTGTATCGGAAAGATCAAAACATTGAGCGCGGCAGCATCGTGGTGATTGAACGCGAGGGCGAACTGCTGGTCAAACGCGTGATCGGCATTGCCGGAGATCGCATTCGTGTCTCCGCAGACGGCACGGTGTACGTCAACGGAACGGCGCTACAGGAAAGCTATTTGGATGAAAAGAGCCTGGGCAACAGCGATACGGTTTATCCGATTACCGTCGAACAAAACAGCTATTTCGTAATGGGAGATCATCGAAGCACTTCCCTTGACAGCCGCAATTCGGCAATCGGTCTGATTCAAGGTGAGGAAATCAAGGGCGAGATACTGTTTGTGCTGTGGCCGGCCTATCGAATCGGAACGGTTCAATGATCGACTCGAAGGAGAAAGAAATGGAAAATACGGGAAGAATCGCGAAGACAATCCAAAGAGTGGTGAGCATTGCTTGCCTGATTGCCCTGTTGTGCGGCGTGATTTATGAGGAAACGCCCGTGCCTGTGGCCTATTCTTTGGAAAGCGTTTTGACCTGCGAAAGGCAGGAACATACGCACGCCGGCGAATGCCGCGCAAAACAGCTTGTTTGCACGGATGAGGATCACGAGCATACGGATTCCTGTTATCAGGAAACACTGATTTGCAATTACGAAGAACATGCGCACAATCAGCATTGCTATGAAATCGTTGAAGTGGTCTCGCCAACCATGCTTGCAGAAGAAGAATCTGCAGAATCGGAGGAGCAGCCTGAAATTCAGGATAGCGTTGAACCGACAGAAAGCACAGTGCCCGAAGATGCCCCCGCACCGACCGAAGTTCAAAACAGCGTTGAGCCGACAGAAAGTACAGTGCCCGAGGATTCTCCTGCACCGACCGAAGTTCAGAACAGCGTTGAGCCGACAGAAAGCACAGTGCCCGAGGATGCTCCCGTGCCGACTGAAATTCCTGAGGCTTTGGAATCTCCGGAACCTACGCAAGCAGCAGAGCCGCTTGAAGTTTTTGTAACCTCACCGCAAAAATATGCGTTTGCACAAGAGGATGCGCTGGTATTTGAAACGGCCTATACGGGCGGAACGGAACCGATTCAGGTGGAATATACCATTTGTGCAAACGGCAATACGGTTTTCAGTCTTTCCGGATATGAAGCGCAGATTTCCTATTTGCCGCAGGAATTTGGGATTCACACCCTGACGATGACTGCGACGGATGCAAACGGACAACAAGTCAGTGCGACGTGTTCCGTGCCGGTCGCAATTGAAGATCGGGAGTCGGAACGGGAATGGAAAAAGACGTTTGCAGAGGTTGAAATCACCGGAAATTACGCCGTGGATATTCTGTCCATTGCCGAAACCCAATTGGGCTATCGGGAAAGCGAGCACGATTTCATCATCGATGAAGACGGAACGCAGCACGGCTATACCCGATACGGCGCGTGGTACGGCGCGAGTTATTCGGAATGGTGCGCAATGTTCGTAAGTTTCTGCGCGCATTACGCCGAAATCCCCGAGAAAGTGCTCCCGCAGGAAGCCAATTGCGCAAAATGGAAGCAAAAGCTGGGAGACAAGTATCTGGATGATGAATCCTCGTATTTACCCGAGGCGGGAGATTTGATTTTCTTTCATCACAATCGTTCGG
>CAVHAH010000238.1:0-2648 GCA_963633785.1 bacterium | reverse complement strand
GATGCAACACTTCTTGCAGCTTATGACAAATTCATGAAATCATCCGAATAAGTCTTGTATCTGCGGTGGGTTTTGGTATAACATAATAGATAGCAGTACGGGGTGATTTGCGATGGGCATCTCACGGGTAGGCGTGATCTGGAACGCTTCCAAAACGATGGGGTTGGAGGCAGTAAAGCGTATATTATACATTCTGAATCAAAAACAGATTTCATATTCAACCAATGCGGAACTGGCACAGGCGATTGAGGATACATCCGTACAGGACACGTGCAATTTTCGCGATTGTGATGTTTTGACTGTTTTTGGCGGAGATGGAACGATTTTGCGCGCTTTAGACGTGGCCATTCCGCAGGATATACCGATTTTGGGCGTGAATCTGGGCAGACTCGGCTTTTTAACGGAGGTTGAGCTGGACTGCGTGGAGCAGGATATTCAGGCGGTGCTCGAGGGTAAATACACGATTGATGAACGTATGATTATGCGAATTGACGGGCACGACGATGAACATTTTTTCGCATTGAACGAGGTTGTGATTGATCGGTTTTCGCCCGAAGTGTCGGTTCTTTCGCTTGAATACTCCGTTGACGGCTCGATGGTCAACCGCATTTCCGGAGACGGTTTAATCGTTGCGAGTGCAACGGGTTCAACCGCCTATTCGCTTTCTGCGGGCGGACCGATTATTGCCCCGGGACTGGACTGCTTTGTGTTGACACCGATTTGTGCACATATGCTAAATGCGCGCCCGGTGGTCGTTTCGGCGGATGCCGCCATCAGCGTATGCGTTACGGATCGGCGAAACGGCGCACGCGTGGTTTTGGACGGGCGGAAAACCATTCCGATGGGATTTGATGAGATAACCATTCGAAGATCAGAACGCAGTGCGAAATTCATTCGCCTGCATGACAGAAACTATTTTGACTTACTTCGTGGGAAACTTTCCGAGTGGACCCACTAATGATAGAAGCGGTGTTGGGAGGCTACGTGACCGATGAAAAGCGCAAGACACAACCTTATTCTCGAAATTATCGAGGAACAGGATATCGAAACGCAGGAAGAATTGGCGGATGAACTGAAGCGGCGGGGAATCAGAGTAACACAGGCAACGGTTTCGCGAGACATCAAGGAGCTGCGGCTTTTGAAGGTGCTGGGCGAACACGGGGGCTATAAGTACGCAACGGTCGAGCGTGCCGAAAAGGGCATGAGCGATCGCTACATTCGCATACTGGCCGAATGCGTAATCAGCGTGGATTATGTGAACAACATGATTGTGATTAAGACGCTGACCGGCAGTGCCAATGCGGCAGGAGAAGCAATCGACTCCATGAAGTGGGGCGAGGTGCTCGGTACGCTTGCGGGCGACAATACGCTTCTGGTAATTATGCGCTCGGAAGAAGCCGTACAGGAAATGGTAGCACGGCTTCACGAGCTGATGAAGAAATAACGATGCTGCTGGAATTATACATTGAGAATATCGCATTGATTGAATCGCTGCGCATTGAATTTGCGCAGGGATTCAACGTGCTTACGGGCGAAACGGGTTCGGGCAAATCGATTGTGGTCGATTGTATGAATCTTGTGCTGGGCGGACGTGCGGATCGCGATTTCGTTCGAAACGGCGCGGAGAAGGGCTCGGTTCAGGCGGTGTTTGACATCACGCAGAATGCGTCTGCGCGCGCCATTCTTGCCGAGATGGAAATCGACTGCTCCGAAGGAACGGTGGCCGTATCCCGCGAAATCAGCCGCTCAGGGCGCAATATTTGCAGAATAGCGGGCGTGATTGTCCCGCTGAGTACAATCAAACGTCTGACGGGCGTTCTTTTGGATATTCACGGGCAACATGAGCATCAGTCGCTGCTTGATCCTTCGAAGCATATTGTTTTTCTTGATGCCTACGGCGATGAGGAACATCAAACGCTGTGCGGCGATGCGGCCCGATTGTATTCGCAAAGAACGAAAATCGAATCCGAACTCAAGAAGAATATACTGGATGCGGCAGAACGGGAGCGCCTTTCGGATATGCTGCATTTTCAAGTGCAGGAAATTGCCTCTGCAAAGCTCAAGAAGGGGGAAGAAGAGCGCCTGACTGCACGCTTGAAGATACTCGAAAATGCCGAACGGATTCGATTGAATGTTGAATCCGCCTATGAAGCCGTGTATTCCGGAACGGGAAAAACGCCGGGCGCGCAGGAACTTCTGCTCCACGCAGCCAATGCGCTGGAGAAACTGTCTTCTATCGGCGAACCGTATACGGAACTGGCAACCCGTCTGCGTGAAACGGTGTATTCGATTCAGGATATCGGATTTGAATTGCGAGACAATCTCGACCATTTGGAATCGGATCCCGAAATGATTGAGAAAAGCTCCAATCGTTTGGAAAAAATCGACCGATTGGAGCGCAAATACGGGCCGAGTTTGGAAGATGTTCTGAACTTCCATGCATCTGCCGTGAAGCGCCTTGAAAGCATTCAATCGGGCGAAGAATACATCGATGCGTTGAAATCGAAACTGGCCGAAAAAGACGATGAGCTGCGCAAAATCTGCATGCGGCTCACGGAATCACGCCGTGAAATCGCAGATCGGCTTGTGAAAGCCATTCTGCAGCAGCTTCAGGATCTCGGAATGGCGCGTGCACGCTTTGAAATTCG
>CAVHAH010000237.1:0-2704 GCA_963633785.1 bacterium | reverse complement strand
GGTCCCATAGTACCTCAGTTTACGACTATAATTTTACCGCATTCGGCGTGGAATAACAAGTGCTTTTTTCGTAAAATGTAATGTTAAGGTAGCCATACAGGAGAATTTGAAAAGAAAAATCGAATCGGATGTAATTCACGCACGGCCTCCGACCGACCATACAATGGATGCCCACTCGGAAACTGCGGTCATAAAAACAGCATCTACGGCAAGCATTATCACTTCCGTAGATGCTGTGCTATAATTTATTCCGCATCGAGCATATTTTCGGGAATTGTTGCGGTGAGCGTAATCAGGGAAACCTCCGGCGGATTCAGCAACCGTGTGAACAGAATCGGAACGGCTGAATTTGTCGAAAGTCCTCCGGTGATGTATTTTTGCGTTTCTCCTACGGAGGATAACCCGCGAACTGCTTCCTGAGACGGGAACCAGCCGTTTCGAGCCATCATTCGATCGGGCACGTAGAAAGCACCGATTCCGGGCAAACGCACCACACCGCCGCAATAATGCCCCGCCAGAACCAAATCGGGGAGCGGAAGATATTTGCCGTCTTCCGTTCTGCCAACGCCTGCGGTAAGGTAATCATCCGTCGGCGGTTCGTGTGCAAGCAGAATTTGGAAATCATCGGCCTGCATAGAGTTCAGCGCATTGTAGAAGCTCTCTGCAACCCGATAGCGGTAAGATGTCAACGGAAGAGCGGCATAATCGCTGTCCAATCCAGAGAGAACGCCATCCTGCTCCTGCTCGGTTTGTTCCTTCCAGGTTGTTACATATTCCGTTGCTTCGTAATTAAGCAGGGTTGCGGGAGTGAGCCATATATTTGCGCTTCCGACGGTCAGACAAACCGGAGAGTCAACATAGGTTGCGCCGCGATCAATCGCACCCAGCACCCAATCCGCAAGAACCATGCGTGAAAGCGTGTCCGTAATATCGCGCGGCGTGTCCAACACGGGGGAGGGATCGGAATCTCCGGCAATGAAATACACGTTCTTGCTTGATGGAATTCCTTCCAGCAATTCGTAAAACGGCTCGGGATCGCCGTCGGAGCCGACCATATCGCCTAAAAAGATGATGGTTGAATAGCTTGCGGAATTGATGGTGCGCAGCAGCGAGCTTTGCTTATCGCCGAAACGCTCTCCGTTCAAATCGGAAATCACAAGAATGTGATAGTTTTCCAATTCCTCTGCCAATCCGACAACCGTGACATCCTGTTCGACAAGCGATACGCTTCCGTTGTTCAGAAGCATAAACGAAAGCACAACCACCGCCAGTGCGATAATCAAAAGACTGTTCAGGCGAATTTCACGCTTGAATATGCGCAATCGATAGCTCGTTCCGTGCGATGTGGCGATTTTCGAAACGGAAATCGGAAAACGTCTCGCTTTTTGAGCCTTCTTATGAATCCTTCGCTTGCTTTTCTTCTTTTTCTTCTTGGCGGATTTCTTCGAGCGGTGTAGCGGCAAATCAACTTCATCGCCGTAAAGCTGTGTGTCTGCCGTAATCGCACGAATGTCGATTTTATCTTCGGAAGAAGCGTGTTTCCCGACGCTTTTCTTTTCCTCACTGTTTTGCATGTTAACCTACCTTGTAATCAATAATCTTTCTCCATTATAGCTAAAGAATATGACATCTGCAAGCGGTAGAGAAGATTATTTCTACACGGTCATTGCGAAATCTGCCTTTGGCAGACTTGATTGATTAACCGATGAATTCCTCGATGGCTTCTTTGGAACGATAACCGATTATTGTATTCATGGCCTGTCCGCCGTCGAACAGAATCAGCGTGGGAATGCTTGCGATATGGTATTTAACGGCCAAATCGTATTGCTCATCGATATTTACCTTGCCGACCTTGATGTCCGTGCGTTCACGTGCAATCTCCTCGAGAATCGGTGCCAGCATTTTGCACGGGCCGCACCACGTTGCCCAGAAGTCAACCAGCACCGGTTTATCGGACTGAAGAACCTCCTGCTCAAAATTTTCCTGCGTCAGTGTAATTTCCGCCATTTCAGACACTCCTTTCATTCTTATTAAATATCTGCAATCACGCAATCTACCGGAATATCATGCGCCTCTGTATCCAAATGTTCGAATAGTTGAAAACCGTAGCACAAAGCAATCAACGGGTGTTCCGTTTCTTTTGCTAAAAATCGATCGTAAAAACCGCCGCCATAGCCGAGCCGATGACCTTGCGGATCAAAAGCCAACCCCGGCATCAAAACGAGCGCTGTTTTGTCATCCGCAACAGGTTCATCCGCAATCGGTTCGGGAATATTGTATGCACCGGGTGCAACGGCATCGGGGTTGTCGAGCCAAAGAAAACGCATCTCGGTTCCGTAGACCTTCGGAACGGCCACGCGCTTTCCATCCTGAATGGCACGGCGAATCAACGCATCCGTGTGCACTTCCTGATTGTAGGAAAGATACGCGTAAATTGAACGGCAATCGCGATAATAATCTGAATTCAGAAACTTCTCGGTGAGCCGACCACTCGCCTGTTCAATTTCCGATTCCGACATTGCCCTTTTCTTTTCGCCGATCGCGCGGCGCAGCGCTTTTTTATCCATATGCTTCCTCGCAAATAAGATAGGGGAGAGACAACCGCCTCTCCCCGTTATTTTGAATTACATCAGCGGCTCCATGCCCAGAACCGGGTGTCCAACCTCGGTCAGGTAGTTGAGCAGCTCTTCCGGATCCTCCGTGC
>CAVHAH010000236.1:0-2711 GCA_963633785.1 bacterium | reverse complement strand
GGAATACTATACCTTCGCTATTGCGCTTCTCGAAACAATCATAAATTCTGTTAAAGCTCCCGATCCTTCATGAAAATGTGACGGATTGCGAACAAAGACGCAAATTGCCAAAGTAAACGTAGTACCTCATTAACGAGCTACTGTATTTACTTTAGCAATTTACACGCTACACTTGACACAATCTTTCCTAAGGATACATTGATTCCACGCTTGCAATTCGCATGTGAATGTGCTATACTTCAATCGTTAGTATGCTAATGAATTTGAGGCGGTTTCATGGATGACAAGCTGAATTTGCGTTTGCTGGGAATGATGCATCAGATTTCCTATCTTATGCAAACACAGGAAAAATACCGTGGTCAGGGGCGTTTGCTGGTTTTGTTGAAACAATACGGCGGATTGACCCAGCGGGAATTGATTGAGCTGACCGGAAGGCGTTCCGCAACGCTTAGCGTGCAGTTGGAATGCATGGAAAGGGCCGGGTTGATTCGTCGATGCCGAAACGGACTCGACAAGCGAAATGTGGATGTTTCGTTGACCGAGGCGGGAAATGCGGCGGCGATGGAAGCGTTTCGAAACAGGCAGTCCTATGCGAACAAGCTATTCGATTCTTTCCCGCAGCAAAAGAAACAGCAGCTCGAAGAAATGCTGAATACATTGCTGAACAACTGGGAAATCCCGATTAACGAGAATGAATATCCATTCAATAACACGGAGGAATAAGAATATGGATGCAATCAACGCGATTTTCACCCGCCGCAGTACAAGAAAATTCACCGATCAACCGATTGAAGAAAAAAAGCTCCGACAAATATTGGAATCGGCCATGAGCGGTCCGTGCTGCGTGAATGCAAGAGACTGGTCATTCATAGTTGTAACCGAAAAGGAAAAGCTGCAAAAAATGGCAGAGGCCAACGGCGCACCCGCACAACCTCTGAAGAACGCCGCTGTCGGCATTCTTATCTGCGGCGATATGGATCGGGCTTTCCCGCCCGCAAAAGATTATTGGATTATCGACGGAGCGATTGCCGCCGAAAACATCTGCCTTTGCGCCCATGCTTTGGGCATCGGATCGGTATGGCTCGGCACATGGCCGCAGATGGACCGCGTACAGCGTCAGCAGGAGCTTTTCAATCTGCCGAATCATGTGGTGGCGCATTCGATTATTGCGCTCGGCTATCCGACGGAGGACATCACGCTTCCCCGTGAAAGCCGTTATGAAGAAAACAGAATACACTTTAACAAATGGTAATGCAGCACCGCACAAATAAAGCGGTGTTGGCATCATTACGGAAACGGAGCGATTGCATATGAATCCGAAAAGCGGAAACAAAATGGCGGAAATGCCGATAAGAAAACTGCTGCTCAATATGGGCGCACCAATGATGATTTCGATGTTGGGACAAGCGCTGTACAATGTGGTGGACACCTTTTTCGTTTCGCATATTCCCGACACGGAGCAAATTTCGAACATGGGCGATAAGGCAATCAATGCGTTAACGCTGGCCTTTCCCGTGCAAATGCTGATTATGGCGCTGGGCGTCGGAACGGGCGTCGGTATCAACGCCATGATTGCAAAGAATTTAGGACGCAAAGATCAAGAACAGGCAGGGCGAACGGCCGGCAATGCGATTTTTATGACGTTGTGCTATTTCGCGCTGATATTCCTTTTCGGGCTTACCGCCTGCGAAGGATTCATCCATTCACAAACGACAGATGCGGTTATCGCTCAAATGGGAACGACCTATCTTCGCATTATCACGCTGTTCTCCCTCGGGACGCTCGGCTATATGTGTCTTGAAAAAATCGTGATGGGCACGGGAAAAACAACCATCACCATGATTTGTCAACTCATCGGCGCGCTTACGAATATTGTTCTCGACCCGATTATGATTTACGGATTGCTCGGTTGCCCCGCACTCGGCGTTGCGGGAGCGGCATGGGCAACGGTCATCGGTCAGTTTGTTTCGCTGATTGTGATTGCCTTTGTGTATTTCAAAAAGGGTGTGGGCATCAAAACCGACATTCATTATTTCAAGCCGAATTCAAAAACATTAACCGATATTTATTCCATCGGATTGCCCGCTATTGTCATGCAGATATTAACGCCGATTATGTCCTATGCATTGAATCTGATTTTCGGCGCAATCTCGGTTTCGGCCGTTACCGCATACGGCGTGTACTATAAGCTGCAAAACTTCATCTTCATGCCCGGCTACGGCTTGAACAACGCCTCTATTCCCATTATCTCCTATAATTTCGGAGCAAAAAACAAAGAGCGAGTCTCTCAAGCCATTCGATACGGATTGATTTACGTTTCCGCCATCATGCTGATCGGCATTCTCCTGCTGCAGGTTTTCGCACGTCAGATTGTAGGCTTTTTCTCCGTCACCGAGGAATCTCATCAGCTTTGCGTGCTTGCGCTTCGAATCATTACCTGCGGTTTCTTCTTTGCCGGGGCGAACATCATTTTGCAGGGCGTATGTCAGGCATTGGGAAAAGGCGGTTATTCGCTGATTATATCGCTTCTGCGCTTTATTGTGCTGGCTTTGCCGCTGGCATGGGGACTTTCACAGATTCAGAACGCCGCAAATATCGTCTGGCTTTCGCTTCCCGTGGCAGAGGCGGGTGCTTGCGCCGTGGCTGTTTGGCTATCGAAAAAGACATACACCGCTTTTTCGGCAAAAATCGCATAAATGCACGACAGGGAT
>CAVHAH010000235.1:0-2725 GCA_963633785.1 bacterium | reverse complement strand
GTCGGTAAACCGAGCAACGAATCGGGGTTCTCTTAAAAAAATAGGAGGTGACCGAATGAATCAAAACTGGATGCGCGCGCTCGGTGCGAAGGTACGCGAGTCGCTCACGTCCGTATTGCCTATCACAGCGGTGGTACTGTTTTTGAGCATCACGATTGCGCCGCTGAGCGCGGGAACCACGGTTATGTTCCTGTTCGGCGCACTGATGCTGATTCTCGGCATGGGACTTTTTACATTGGGCGTGGATCTTTCCATGATGCCGATGGGCGAAGGCATCGGCGTGGAAATCAGCAAATCGCACACGCTGATTCTGCCCACAATTATCTGTTTTGTTCTGGGAACACTGATTACGATTGCGGAACCCGACTTGCAGCTGCTGGCGCAAATGGTTCCGTCGATTCCGAATCGCACGCTGATTCTCTCCGTTGCCGTCGGCGTCGGATTGTTTCTTGCGTTTGCGCTTTTGCAGCGATTGTTTTCATTCAAGCTTTCGCACACGCTGATTCTGTTTTATATTCTCACTTTTGCACTTGCGGCATTTGCGCCCGCAGATTTTATTCCCGTGGCTTTTGATTCCGGCGGCGTGACCACAGGGCCGATTACCGTTCCGTTCATTATGGCGCTGGGCATCGGTCTGACATCGCTGAGAAGCGATAAGAATTCCCAGTCCGATTCATTCGGTCTGATTGCGATGGGCAGCGTCGGAAGCGTGATGGCCGTGCTGGTTTTAAGCATATTCTATCTGCCCGATTCCGTTACAGGTTCCACAATAACGGTTCAAAACGTAACTTCCACAAAAGAGGCCGCGCGCGCATTTCTGTCGGCACTTCCCGATTATGCCCTGGAAGTACTCATTGCGCTCATTCCGATTGCGGCGGTTTTCTTTCTGTTTCAACTGTTCAGCAAACGCTTTCGCGCCGGTCAAATCAAGCGCATTGTGATCGGCTTGCTATATACAACCGTCGGATTGATGCTGTTTCTCACGGGGGTAAACGAGGGATTCATGTCCGCCGGATATCTTCTGGGCAAATCCATCGGCGGCAGTTCCCACCCGTGGCTGTTGATTCCGATCGGCATGGTTATCGGCTATTTCATCGTTGCCGCCGAGCCTGCGGTTCACGTTCTGAACAAGCAGGTGGAGGAATTGACAAACGGAAACATCACCGCCCGTGAAATGCAGATGGGACTGTCCGCAGGCGTTGCGCTGTCCGTGGGCATGGCGATGCTGCGCATCGTAACGGGAATCTCGATTCTATGGTTCCTGATTCCGGGGTATTCGATTGCGCTTCTGATGACCACCCGCGTATCCCAAATGTTCACCGGTGTGGCGTTCGATTCGGGCGGCGTGGCTTCGGGGCCGATGACGGCGGCGTTTCTGAGTCCGCTGGCGATGGGGGCCTGCGAAGCGCTGGGCGGAAACATGATGACGGATGCGTTCGGCATTGTCGCAATGGTCGCCATGACGCCGCTGGTCACGATTCAGCTGCTGGGTCTGCGGGATCAGCTGCGCAGGCGCGGACACAAACCCGCACCGACCGTTCCGACGAAAATCGATTTTGTATTGTATTATGACGGCGAGGAGGAAACTGCATGAGCGGACAAATGAAGGCGCTGTTCACCATTGTGAATCGGGGCGACGGGCTTGCGCTTGCGAAGCTGTATGAGCAAAACGGCGTATCGCTGCATCTTCAAATTGCCGCCGCGGGAACGGCCGGTTCCGAATTGCTGAATCTTCTGGGGCTCACCGTGAGCGAAAAGGATTTGCTGTTCAGCATTGCGCCCGAAGATGCGGTTGAATCGCTTCTGGAAAAGCTCAACGATGATTTTCGCAGCATTCTGCGCGTGCGGGGCATCGCATTCAGCGTGAAAATGACCGCCGTTTCCAATTTTATCGCCGCCGCATTTTCAAACGCCGCACCCGCGAAAGGAGAAATCGAAATGCACAACGAAAAAGAGCACAGCCTGGTAATCGCCTCCGTTAATCAGGGTTCAACGGATGCGGTTATGCAAACCGCCTGCAAAGCGGGCGCAACGGGCGGAACCGTGATGCGCAGTCGCTGGGTCGGCGCAAAAAAGCTGGAACAGTTTCACTCCATCACGCTTCAGGACGAAAAAGAGGTGTTGATTATCGCTTGCACGAAGGAAAAGCGCAACGCCATTATGAACGCCATCACCGAGCACCACGGCATTCACACGCAGGATCAGGCACTGCTCTGCTCTCTGCCGATTGATCGCCTGATTCGCCTGGGGTGATTCTCACTCTTCGCGCTTTTTCGCCAAAGCCATGATGTCTTTATACCGCGCGATAATCTTTTCGTAATTCTCCCGACGGTGCGGAAACAGGCACAGGGAACAATCTTTGATTCCGTTTTTGACATAACGGAAATTTCCGCCGCAGTTTTCGCCGAGCGCATACAGCGGACAATAGCAGAACAGGCAGTTGAAATTCTCGGGATCGGCATTGGCATGGCAGGGAAAATATTCGCATTCCCGATTGCAAAAGAACTTATAATGTTCGCTCATTGATATCCCACCCTTCGCACTCATTGTAGCGCATTTGCGGGGAAAAAGCAAACATCGTTTCGGCGATTTTAACTTCATAAAGTTGACATTTTAATAGGTTATTGCTATAATACGCTTGGTATTAAATAGCTTATGGAGTATGATTTTCATGAACATCAAAAGTGCAAACGAGCTTCGCAGTATGTTTCTGAAGTTCTTTGAA
>CAVHAH010000234.1:0-2751 GCA_963633785.1 bacterium | reverse complement strand
ATCGAGCGTGTGCTTTCGCATACGTTGGAAAATCCCGAATGGACGCTTGCGAATGATAACCGCGAGGGCGTTCGCATCATTTTCAATCTCGATGGCGGCGTGGCAAATGCGTGGTTCCAGTTGCGTTTGTCGCTGCATGATCCCGTGATGCCGCTGAATGCCGAAAGCGATGTGCCCGGCGGCGTAAAGCGCATGCTTTCACAGCTTTACGAATTGCTGAAAGGCTGTGAAGAATTGGATTTGGAGCCGCTTCGTAAAGCGGTGGAGGAATAAAAGTATCCGCTTCGTTCTCAATGGCGAAGCGGATTTTTCAAATGCGGCTGTGTATCGCCGTTCGGAGAAAGAGGCGTTTTGAAAGGGGGTATCCACCATGCGCGTTTTGTATGCGGAAGATGAACGTGATTTGAATGCAATCGTTTCAAGAGGACTTGCGGCACAGGGCTATGGCGTAGACAGCTGCTATGATGGACAAACCGCATGGGATTATCTGCAAAGCGTTGAATATGATGCGGTGATTCTGGATGTCATGATGCCCGAAATCGACGGGCTGTCGTTGCTGCGCCGTTTTCGGGCATTGGGCAGGAATACGCCCGTTCTGCTTTTGACGGCGCGCGATGCGATTACCGACCGTGTGGCGGGGCTGGACAGCGGCGCAAACGATTATCTGGTAAAGCCGTTTGCAATGGAGGAACTGAGCGCCAGACTGCGGGCAATGACACGATTGGCATTCGGCGCAAAAAGCAGCGTGATTCAAGTGGGAGATTTGGCATTGGATACCGCTTCGAGACAAGTGGTGCGCAACGGCGAGGTTATTCGGCTTTCCGCACGGGAATACGCATTGCTTGAATACCTGATGCTCAATGCCGGAATTGTGCTTTCTCGGGAACGCATCGAGGATCATGTCTGGAATTTCGATTATGAGGGCGGCACCAATGTGGTGGATGTGTATATCCGTTATCTGCGCAAGAAGATTGATGACGGGCGTGAAAGCAAACTCATTCATACGGTTCGAGGCATGGGATACGTTCTCAGGGAGGACGGAAAATGAAAAAACCGCACACCTTGCAGCGAAAGCTCACGCTTTGGTTTTCGCTGTCGTTGATTTTCATGGCGCTGATTGCCTTTATTACGGTGTTCTTCGTAAGTCATTCCGTATTGCAGAAATTTCTGCGAGATGAATTGATTCACACGGTTGAGGACAATCTGGACGAGGTGGAATTCTTTCAATCGCTCCGACAAATGGATTCGGACGGCGACGGGGATCAGTATATTCGCTATGCGGGCGGATATCTGGAAATCGACGATGATTATCTGGATGTCGTCAACGGCGTGTATACGGCGCTGTATACCGACAACGGCGAACTGCTTTACGGCGAGAATCCGATTGCACAGCGCAAAATCGCCTTTGAAGACGGCGTTTGCCAAACGGTAAAAGTCGGCAGAAGTGCGTATTATGTGTTCGACCGTTCGTTACAGGGACAATCGGGTCAAACGCTTTGGCTGAGAGGCGTGGTTGCACAGGCACAGGGCGATGTTCCGCTGTATAGAATTGTTCATATATGCCTTTGGAGCATCGGCGTGATTGCGTTGATTGCAATCGGAGGAAGCGTTTTTATGGCACGGCGTGCGCTGAAACCGATTCGGGAGATGTCCTCTGTGGCCGCACAGATTACAGGCGGAAGCGATTTGAAAAAGCGCATTCCCGATAACGGAAACGGAGATGAGCTTTCGCAGCTTGCCGAGGCATTCAACGGAATGATTGACCGATTGGATGAAGCGTTTGAAGCGGAGAGACAATTCACATCGGACGTTTCTCATGAATTGCGAACGCCCGTGACGGTGATTTGTGCGCAATGCGAAGAATTGACATCGGGCGAAAAAACGGTTGATGAATACCGTTCGGGAATACAGGTGATTCAGCGTCAAAGCCGGCGCATGAGCAAAATGATTTTCGGTATGTTGGAACTGCTGCGCTTGGAACGAAAGACGGATCAATATCGGAAAGAACCGTTGGATTTAAGCGCAATGGTCGATTCCGTTTGCGAAGATATGGCTTTAATCGGCGAAAAGAATATCCGATTGCGCTGGAATGCAGAGCCGAAGATTCACATGGTGGGCGATGAAACGCTTCTCATGAGAATGCTGAGCAATCTGATTTCGAATGCTTATCGCTACGGACGTGAAAACGGACATATCGAGGTTACATTGCAAAAAACGGATTCGGAGATTGAATTGATTGTGAAGGACGACGGCATCGGAATTCCGAAGGATTGTCAGGAGAAAATTTTCCATCGGCTGTATCAGGTTTCTTCAAATCGCTCGGGACAGGGAACGGGACTCGGATTATCCATGGCGCTCCGAATTGCGCAAATGTATTCGGGTGATATTTCGGTGGATTCCCAGCCGGGACAGGGAAGTACATTCACGGTACATCTGAAAAGTGCGGGATAAGCATTCACGGTTAAAAAAGTGCGTACTTTTCAGCTTCACGCCCTATTGTTCGTCTAATCATTGTCGGTTAGAATGTAGCCATACCGATAAAGGAGGCGACATTACCATGAAAAAGACCGCAAAAATGTTCCTGATTCTCCTTACCCTGCTGACAATCACGATTACGGGCGCCGTTGCGCAGACGAATCTCGAGCAAAGTGAAGCGGAGAATCTTGCGCTGAAAACCGCAGGCATTTCCCGAGGAGAAGCGACGCTTTTGAACACGCAGCTTGAAAAAGAAGACGGACGCGAAATCTACGA
>CAVHAH010000233.1:0-2764 GCA_963633785.1 bacterium | reverse complement strand
GATAGCGCAAAAGGCACGCTCAGATTCGCCGCCGAATTAATCAGGGGATCCCTAAGAATGATTCTGAATTGCGAGGTGCTGAGAAGTTGTTTCGTCGTATTGTGAGTGCAGTGGTCGCGTTTACCTTATTGTTCGGAGGCATTACGCCGGTTCTTGCGGAAATGAGCTTTGAGGACGCGGAGAGTGAAATCGTTGCGGAAACCACCGTGGTGCCTGTAGAAGAAACGGTTACCGATGAAGAGGCTGTTTCTGAAGAAGAGGATTATGTGGATACCACTGAATCCGAAGAATTCCCGACGCTGCAAAACGGTTCCAAGGATGATGAAACCACGCAAAACGTGCTGAGCCTTCAGACGCGTTTGAGTGATCTGGGCTTTCTGTCGGATGACGAAGCAGACGGTGCATTCGGACAGAAGACGGAAGAGGCCGTGGAATACTTCCAGCGCCTGAACGGTCTGGAAGCCACCGGCGTTGCGGATTATCAGACGCAGATTCTGCTGTATTCCGATGCTTCTGCACTGACCACGCCTTCTCCCGATTATTTGTCCGGAAGCGACCAAAACGTCCGCATTCAGACCATGCTGGTCACGTGGGGATTCTTGTACACCAAGGTCGACGGCAAAATCGGCAAAACGAGCAAAACGGCCATCAAGACCTTCAAGGAATACCTTTACAGCTACGACCTTCTGCCCACGCCCACCCCGTCGCCCGAACCGACGCCCGTTCCGACTGCTGCACCCGGCGAGCTTCCGTTGGTGGCCGATGTACTGAAAGCCACACCTACGCCGGAACCGACCGTTTTTGAAGCCGACGACGAAATTACGGATCTGATTCTGTCCTATGCCAACGGCATTGAATCCTTCGAAGTCTATCGTGAGGATGTTGCGGTGGGCGATGAAGGCATGGAGGTTTACCGCATTCAGGCACGTTTGAAATCGCTGAATTATCTCTACCGCAAACCGGACAAGCAATTCGGTCTGAATTCGCAGCGCGCATTGATGTATTTCCAGCGCAAGAACGGTCTGGATGAAACCGGCATCGCCGATGAAGCCACGCAGCGGGCGCTCTTCTCAGAGAATGCGATCGAAGCGGAAGAATATGTGTTCCCCTACAAGATTTACGTAGACATCTCCGACCAGACGGTGTATGTATTCCGCTGGGACGGCGAAGCGTATTCCATTCCCGAACGCAAAATGCTCTGTTCCACCGGCAAAAATGAAACGCCGACGCCTACGGGAACCTTCCAAGCCTACGGTCAATTGGATCTGGAGGACGGCGAATGGTACTGGTTCAAAACCTACAAATGCTACGCGAAATACGCATACGGCATTGTGGGCGGCGTGTTGTTCCACTCCATCACCTACAACAAAAACAAAAAACAGATCGGCAGCGAAAAGAATCTCGGTCGCAAGGCATCCCACGGTTGCATCCGCCTGAGCGTCGAGAATGCCAAGTGGATTTACGACAACTGTCCTTACGGAACCACGGTGGTCATTCAGGATTAGAAGAACATTTTCCAATGCGCCGAAGCGATTCGACGCATTCTTTTTGTTAAGGATACGCTGATTATATGAGGTGGTAAACTGAGCAGTGAATTTTGCGTCAGATACGATTGCAGAAATCGAAGGTTTACCGGAGGTAAATCGAGATTTTTGCAAGAAGGAGGTTGGAAACCCGAAGGGTTTCCAAGTCTGCCACAGGCAGACCGATGAATTAAAATCAAAGATTTTAATTCATCGCCCAGATGGCGCAAAAGGCGCGCTCAGATTCGCCGCCGAATTAATCAGCGTGTCCTTAATTCAAATGCTAGACAAAGCAATGGTTATGCGATATAATAAAGCGTCACAAATAAATGCGAGGTAAATCGA
The DNA here is from genome assembly GCA_963633785.1 of bacterium. Classification (GTDB taxonomy): domain Bacteria; phylum Bacillota; class Clostridia; order Christensenellales; family Aristaeellaceae; genus Faecivicinus. Next base: position 896 of record CAVHAH010000233.1, on the reverse strand, counting down.
TTGAATATATGGATGATATTGTCGGCCATTTTATTGCTAATCGCGATTCTGCTCTGCGTGTATTGGCAAAAAGCCGCCCGTCAGCGCGACATCAACGCCGCGCGGCTTGAGGAAATGGAATCCCTGCGCGCGGAAATGGATCGCCTGCGCACGGATGATTATCAATGCCACCGCCGCATTGATACACTCAACCATGCCCTGTCGGAGGAGCGCGCCTATTCTGAAAGTCTCGAAGGAGAATTGGATGAAAACGAAAAGCGCATCACTGCCTTGAATCAACGCATCGAGCAGGCGAATGCTTTGCGCACGCGCGCAGAAAAGGATGCCTCCGGCGCGCTTATGAAGGCGCAGTTGTATGAACGTCAATACGACCAGCTTCGCGATGAACATCGGCTGCTTGAAAAGCGGTATCAGGACAGCAAAGAGGAATGCCGACGGTTGGTTGCACAAGCTTCCGACAACCCCAAAAGACGCAAAGCCACGAAAACAGAACATCTCGATCAGATTTCGATGCACGAGTTGTTTGACTTATAAACAATTCCCCATCAAAACCGACCGAGCTGATCGTTCGCCTATTCATCAATTCCAGTATTTTCGATCCAATGTTCGATACTGCACGGCTTCGGAGATGTGTTCCGCTTCAATTTCTTCCGAACCCGCGAGATCCGCAATCGTACGTGCCACTTTCAATATGCGTGTATATGCGCGGTTGGACAGCTTCATGCGGTTGCTGGAAAGCAGCAGCAATTCACGCGCTTCTTTGGTCATGATGCACGCGTGGGCCAATGTCCGCGCATCCAACTGCGCATTGCAGCGAATTTTCCCCTTTTCGTTTTCATAGCGCACGAGTTGAATTTCACGCGCTGCAGAAACGCGGTCGCGAATGGACGCGGAGG
>CAVHAH010000232.1:0-2780 GCA_963633785.1 bacterium | reverse complement strand
ACATATTTGTGTATTTCGTTATATAATGTCATTAAGTTATTAGGTTATGCGTTATTTTGAATTAAAGCGCAAGTCGCTTTTAATAGAAAGGATGGGACCCACATGAAGAAGTTACTGGTTTTATTGCTGATCGTATCCATGCTCGTTCCTACCGCTTTTGCCGAGAGTGAAAAGAAAACAGTTACCGTTTGGTGCTGGGATCCGGCATTCAACATCTATGCAATGCAGGAAGCCGCCAAGATTTACGAAACAATCAACCCCGATGTTACCATTAACATCGAAGAAGTTTCCTCGGATGATACGCAGACCCTTATGATTACCGCATTCCAGGCGGGCGACTATTCCGCGACCCCCGACATCGTTTTGATGCAGGACAACTCCGGTCAGGAATTCCTCACCCTTTACCCGACGGAATTCGTTGCTTTGGATGATTACATCAACTACGATGATTTCGCCGCCTACAAGGTAGGAAACTTCGAGAAGGACGGAAAGCATTACGCTATTCCGTTTGACAACGGCGCTGCTGCTTGGTTCTATCGTGCAGACGTGCTTTCCGAAGCCGGCTACACCGCAGAAGACCTCACGGACATTACTTGGGATCGTCTGATTGAGATCGGCACGGATGTGAAGCAAAAGACCGGAAAGTGCCTGCTGGCCACCAACGGCTACGGTGACTTCGTTATGATGATGACCCAGTCCATGGGCATGTGGTTCTTCGACGAAGACGGCGACCCGCAGCTTGATGACGAAGTGTTCGAAGAGATTCTCGAGCAGTGCGTCCGTCTGGTTCAGTCCGGTTGCGTTGAGCTTCAGGCTGACTGGAACAGCTACATTGCCGCATTCAACTCCGGCGACGTGCTCGGCACGATCAACGGCTGCTGGATTATGGCGAGCGTCGTTCTGGCGGAAGATCAGTCCGGTAAGTGGGCTATGACCTGTTTGCCGCACCTGGATCTCGAAGGCGCAAGCAACTATTCCAACCAGGGCGGTTCTTCCTGGCTGGTGCTGTCGAGCAGCGATGTTCAGGAAGAAGCCATCGACTTCCTGGCCAACACGTTCGCAGGCTCGGTTGAACTGTACAACACCATTCTCCCCACCTCCTCCGCTATCACGACTTACCTTCCCGCAAGCGGCGCCGAGAACTACGAGATGGAGCATCCGTTCTTCGGCGGTCAGAAGGTATTCGCAGAACTGGTTGATTACGCATCGAAGGTTCCCGCAGTTGACTACGGCGTATACAACTACGATGCGCGCGATGCAATGTCGGCGGCAATGGAAAACGTAATCAACGGTATGGACGTCGAGGAGGCTCTCGAAACTGCTCAGGCAACCGTAGAGCAGTTGATGCAGGATTGATTCTTCTTTGAATGAATGCCTGAAACTTCGGCGCGGCGGAGCAACGTTTCGCCGCGCCTTTTCAATGGCATTAAGGATACACCGCACAATTCGACGGCAACGCTGAATGCGCTTTTTGCGGCATCCGAAAACCGCAGAATTCACTATTTGTCATACCATTTCATTTGCACGGTGTTCCTTTAAAACGAAAATTTTCAAAGGAGGCATAATCGAGATGTCCAATAAACCGAAAAACAGCAATTCGTCGAGCAATATGCAGCGACGCACGCAAAGAAAAGGCTGGCTGTTTATTCTCCCCGCAACCGTATTGATTGCCATGATGTCTTTCTATCCGATGATTTCGGCATTGATTACATCATTCAAAACCGGCAAGGGCAATACCTATACATTCAGCGGTTATGAAACCGTTACCGAGCTGTTCATGGGCACGGGCAATGCATTGCAATCTCTTCGTGCACTGTTCGGCAACTACATCAGCCTGCTCACATCGGACAATCTGTTCAGAACGGCATTGACCAATACTTGCATTTACTTTATTCAAGTTCCGATAATGCTCGTTCTGGCGTTGATTTTAGCACAGCTGCTCAACGATAAGCAGCTCAAGCTGAAAGGCCTGTACCGCACATTGATTTTCCTCCCCTGTTCCACATCGCTTGTAGCTTGCGCCATTATATTCAAGCGTTTGTTTTCCGGAGGAGAAGCGGGCTTGATTAACAACCTGCTGATGCGCTTTAACCTGGTGGATGAACCGTGTAACTTCCTGACGAAAACGGGTTCGGCGCGCGCAATCATCATTATCACAATGCTTTGGCGTTGGACGGGCTACAACATGATTTTCTATCTTGCCGGTTTGCAGAATATCGACGGAAGCATTTACGAAGCCGCACGCATCGACGGTGCGGGCGCCGTTAAGCAGTTTACGCGCATTACCATTCCGCTGCTCAAGCCCGTGATTCTGATGACCACAATTCTTTCCACCAACGGAACATTGCAGTTGTTCGATGAAGTAAAAAACATGACCGATGGCGGTCCGGGCAATACAACCATGACGCTGTCGACTTATATTTACAACATCACTTTCGGCGGAACATCCCGTTTCGGCCTGGCTTCGGCGATTTCATACATGATTCTGATTATCGTCGCATTCCTATCCTTCATACAGTTAAAGGTAGGTGATCGTCAATGACGCTCAATTCGATTTTATCGGCACTCGGCGGAGGGCTTTGGAAAATCCTGATTGCAGTTGCGGCGATCGTATTTATCGTGGTATTCTTTGATTACCTGAAGCGTCTGGTTGCGGTTGTCGAAGAATGGATTTCCGATACGGTTGAATCGTTCAAAAATTATCTTGTTCAAAAGCGTGAAGGGGCCGAAGGAAAAGCAACGCTCCCGCATATCGTGCTGTTTGTGATTGCGATTTTGAT
>CAVHAH010000231.1:0-2824 GCA_963633785.1 bacterium | reverse complement strand
CTGCCGCCGCGGGAGAATGTGTGCACCTCGCCATTCGGATACGAACCGTAGAAACCCGGAATAACCGCATGCGGATGTTCCTCAAGCGCCTTTTTCAGCGTTTCGTTCGTCCATTCCGAAGCGAATGTGCCTCGGCGGTCAAACTTAATCACGTCCACCGGATCGATGAAATCCCAGCCGAGATACTCCGAAAGAAGGATGCCGCTCAGATATTCGCCACGGCTTGCCGCATAGTCGGGACTGCGGCGAATGCGAATCTCATGGCAGGTTTCGCGAAGAACGCTGTCGATATCAAATGTCAGTTCCAGTTCCCTGGCGATATCACGAAAGCGCCGTGCGACGATTTCAAAGACCTCTTCATGCGGCTGATTGATATCCACGAGATGATAGCATTCATACAGCAAATCCGTAATCTTTCTGTCGTCGGGATTGCGCTTTCCGGGCGCACTGGGAACAACATAGCAGCGTGCCGGATCTGAAAGAATAATATCCTTAACTTTCTTAAAATGCTGTGCATCGCAAAGTGAGGATCCGCCGAATTTTACGACTTTGATTCCCATATCGCTCTCTCCTATTCTTCCGCTTTCGGTTCTACAATATCCGCCATCAACGCCGTGATTGCGTCCAACCCCGTCTTGGCCGACGATGAACAGGTGATAATCTCCCACGGCTGAACCACCAGCGTGCGGCAAATAACCGGTATCGAGCGGCTGCGCTGTGCCTTTGAGAGTTTATCCGCTTTCGTGGCGACCACGGTGAACGGAATCTCATAGTGCCTGAGATAATTCGTCATCATTTGATCTTCTTGCGTGGGTTCGTGGCGAATATCCACCAGTTGAACCACATGGCGCAGATTCGGGGATTTCTGAAGATAGCCTTCAATCATATCCGCCCACTTATCCTTTTCCTGCTTCGAAGCGCGGGCAAATCCATAGCCCGGCAAATCCACCAGAAAGAAGGAATCATTCAGGAGGAAGAAATTCACCAGCCGCGTTTTTCCGGGTTCGGAAGAGGTTCTCGCAAGCTTGGAATTGTGGGTCAGCGCGTTAATCAGCGAAGATTTTCCCACATTGGATTTCCCCACAAACGCAATTTCGGGAAGGCCCTGCCCCGGAAACGCCTTGAATTCGGCAAGGGAGGTTTGGAATTTTGCTTTTTTGATCATCATAGCTTCAAACCTCACATTTCCTTGGGCTGTACTTCCAGAACCGCTTCAAATGCGTTATCCACCCGATCGAGCAGCTTGATATTCAGCTTTTCACGCACTTCGGCATCGATTTTTTCCAAATCACGCTCGTTTTCCCGGGGAAGCAGCAAATTTGTGATGCCCATTCGATATGCGGCAAGCAGCTTTTCCTTCACGCCGCCAATCGGCAATACGTGTCCCGTCAGCGTTACTTCACCCGTCATGGCCACATCGTTTCTTGCGGAAACAGATGCAACCGCCGACAAAATCGCACAGGAAATCGCCACGCCCGCAGACGGGCCGTCCTTCGGCACGGCGCCCTCGGGAACATGAATATGCAAATCGTGTTTTTCGAAATAATCGTCTGCGATATTGTATTGTTTCAGCCGTGCACGCACCACGGAACGCGCTATGCGAACGGATTCCTTCATCACATCGCCGAGATTGCCGGTGATTTCGATTGCGCCCTTTCCGGGGAACGCAACCACCTCAATAGGCATAACCTCTCCTCCGACGCTCGTCCACGCAAGACCGTTTACCACGCCGATTGTTGCGCTTCGTTCCGTTTGCTGGCGGAGATATTTCGGCGCACCCAAATACTGCGGCAAATCCGTTTTCTTCAGTTGAATCGGCGCGTGTTCGGGTTCATCCACAAATTGAACTGCGGCTTTGCGGCAGATTTTGCCCAGCGTGCGCTGCAAGTTTCGCACACCGGATTCTCTGGTGTACAAATCGATGATTTCCGACAATACACGTTCGGAAATGCGCATCTGCGAACGCTTCAAGCCGTTGTTTTCCAGCTCTTTTTTCAAAAGATGTCGCTTGGCTATCTGTACTTTTTCTTCAAGCGTATAGCTCGGAACCTCGATTACTTCCATGCGGTCGAGCAATGCACGATCGATAGATTCCACGGAATTAGCCGTTGTGATAAACAGCACCTTGGAAAGGTCAAACGGCGCTTCGAGATAATGATCGCGGAAGGTGCAATTCTGTTCGGGATCGAGCACTTCCAGCATCGCAGAAGCGGGATCGCCTCGCATATCGTGCGCCATCTTGTCGATTTCATCCAGCAGGAACACGGGATTCATCGTCTTCACACGGCTGATGGCCGCAATGATTTTTCCCGGCATTGCGCCGACATAAGTCTTGCGGTGACCGCGAATCTCCGCTTCGTCGTGAACGCCGCCCAGGGAAATGCGCGTGAATTTTCGCCCGAGTGCCCGTGCCACAGAACGGGCTATGCTGGTTTTGCCCACTCCAGGCGGTCCTACAAAGCAAAGAATCGGGCTTTTCGCCTGTTCCGTTATCGAATGAACCGCAAGATACTCAATCAAGCGTTCCTTAACGTCTTTCATGCCGAAATGGTCTTCATCGAGAATACGGCGCGCTTTTTTCAAATCGATTTCCGATTTATCTTCGATTCCCCACGGCAGTTCCAGCATATATTCGATATAATTCTGGCTGACTGCGCTTTCGGGAGCCTGAACCGATGTACGTGAAAGCCGACGCAGCTCCTTCTCCACGCGTTCACGCGGTTCATCGGGCATCTTGGATTCAAACAGGCGTCTGCGAAGATTGGCGATATCCTCATCTTCGCCTTCGCCGAGCTCGTCCTGAATGGCGTGCATCTGCTCGCGC
>CAVHAH010000230.1:0-2878 GCA_963633785.1 bacterium | reverse complement strand
ACGGCGTACACGGCGTAATCGGCTATGAAACGCAGGATTTCAAGCCGGAGGAAAACGATATGTCTGCGCTGTTCATCGATATCGGCGCACGTTCGCGCGAAGAAGCCGAAGCAAGGGTATCGTTGGGTGATGTGGCGGTATACGTTCCGGATGCGTTTGAATTGGGTGCGGATCTGATGGCGAGCCCCGCAATGGACAATCGAATCGGCTGTGCGGTGCTGGTGGAAACGCTCAAAAAGCTGAAAGACTGCCCGAATGATGTTTATGCGGTATTCACCGTTCAGGAAGAGGTCGGCCTTCGGGGAGCGGGTCCTGCGGCGTATCGCGTGAATCCCGATGTGGGCATTGCGCTGGATGTTACCCCTGCGGGCGATACGCCGAAAGGCTCGAAACTGCCGATGGCGGTCGGCAAAGGCCCGTGCGTGAAAATTCTCGACAGCGCCGTGATTTGCAATCCCAAGGTTGTGCGCCTGCTGGAGGATGCCGCTCAGAAGGCGAATATCACCGCTCAGCGTGAAGTTCTGACTGCGGGCGGAACGGATGCGGGAAGCATTCAGAAGGCCCGTTCGGGCGTTCCCTGCGGTGCGATTTCGATTGCCTGCCGATATGTACATTCCGCCTGCGAAGTGATTTCCGTATCCGATGCCGAGAATGCGGCGGAGCTTCTCAAAACATTTCTGGAAAACAAAATATCCCTGTAATGATACAGCAACACCGCAGCCGAATTCGACTGCGGTGTTGTCTTAAAAGTGTTTCGGAACAAAGCCTTCGAAAATGGGCATTTCGTTGCGCTGAAGGCATTCGGAATAGGTTTTCTCGTCTCGAACGGTCCAGGCGGCCAAAGGCGTGTGGAACAGCGTTCGCTGAATGCGGGGCGCGGAAAAACGCTTTGCGTCCACATCATAAGCGATGAAATCGGGGCGGGAAACGATATTCAGCGTAAGGTTCGAAAGCAGGAATGCGGCGGGAGAGCTCATCGTGGTCAGATAGCTTGCCCGACCTGCAACCAGCTGTCCGCGCAACACTTCACGAGCGTGCTTCTTGAACCAGCGCACGATGAACGGATTGAACGATTCCACCATATATCGACCGTGATATCGTTGAAGCAGTGCGTATGTCTGCGAACACAGCTCCGCATTCCGCCGCCCGTTTTTCAACTCCACCAGCAACGGAACACGTCCGTTTACAAGCGTTAAAACATCCTCGAAGCGGGAAATGGAGCCGACGCCTCCCGAAAGCCGAAATTCGGATAATTCATCGAAATCCACTTCGTCTACACGCCGTGAATCGCCGGTCATGCGCTTCAAATCATCATCGTGAAATACCACCAAAACGCCGTCACGAGAAAACTGAACATCCAGTTCGATGCCGAATCCCTTTTTGCACGCTTCCTCAAATGCTTCGGGCGTGTTTTCGGCGATGCCGTTTCCGTATAAACCCCGATGTGCGAAGGATGTTTTGCGCCAATCCTCCGCCCGATGGCATTTCAGCGAAGGCGCAACCGCAAACAGCACGATGAGCATCAGCAATATTATAATCAGAAGGAACATGCATCAATCCTCCGTATCAAAGGTTTGCAGTACGCTTTGAGGCTTTTCGGGGCGATTGTCGCCGTGGTTGACAAAGAGCATGGTTACGAATGCCAAAGCAACCATTCCCGAAGCGTAAGGGAAGAGCGTGGAATAGCCGACATGTTCAAGCAGATAGCCCGAAACAATGGGCGTGACAATCTGCGCGGCCATCGAGAAAGTGTAATAGTAGCCCGTGTATTTGCCCACATCACTGCCCTTGCTGATTTCAACCACCATGGGGTATGAATTAACGTTAATCGAAGCCCATGCAAAGCCGACCAACACGAATAGCACATATACAATCCACGTGAATTCCTGCACCATTCCCGCAGCCGCAAAGCAGGCGGCGAGCAGAACCACGCCGAAAAGAATCATCTTTTTGCGCCCGATTTTCGAGGAAATGAATCCCACCGGAATATAGGAAACCACGGCGCCGATGGTGGCAATCATCAAACAGCTTGCGGCGCCCGAAAGATCGCCCCATTTGGCGGTAAAGTATTTCGAATAGGCGGAAGTAACGGCGTTGTAGCCCATATACCACAGGCTGACGGAGGCGAGAATCAGAATCAGGCTTCTGCGCATTTCACGGGGCAAACGGGCGGAAGCGGTAACCTCGGCCTCTTCTTCGGGCATTTCGGCACGCAGTTTTTTCTCATTCACAAACAAGGCGACCAGCGCAACGGAAACGGCCATTGCGGCGGCAACCAGATAGAAATAAATGCTGTAATCGTTGCGCCCGTTTTTCTCCGAAGAGATAAACTTGATGATGCCCAGCGTGTATACGCCGCCCAGAGCGCCCATCAGATTGATGATTGCATTGGCCTTCGAGCGAAGCGGTTTCGGCGTAACATCGGGCATCAGCGCCACTGCGGGGGAGCGGTAGGTGTTCATTGCAATCAAAAGCAATACCAGAACAATCATGAACACCGCAAGATGCCCGCCCAAATCCGCTTTCGGAAGAATCAGCATCAGAATCACGGCGGCGATTGTTCCGAATACGATGAACGGCATTCGCTTGCCGCACTTGTCGGAGAATCTGCCGAAAAGCGGAAGCATGAATACCGCCAGCAGATTGTCGAGCGCCATTACCTGTCCTGCGAGCGTGTCGCCCATATGGAAGGTGTCGCGCAGAATCAAGGGAATCACGGTATCGTATAATTGCCAGAATGCGCAAATCGAGAGAAATGCAAAGCCGATTAAAACGGTTCTTCGGTTGTTGAGTTTCATACGGATATCTCCTTTATGAATGCAATTCGGGAATGGCATCTTGAAGATCCGCAAGCCGCTTTTGCAGCAGCGATTCGGTC
>CAVHAH010000229.1:0-2930 GCA_963633785.1 bacterium | reverse complement strand
GGAGGTTTATCCGATTGAAACGGTGGAAGTTCGTTGGAATCCGAAATTCGCAACCGTAGCACATCGCGATTTGATGGGGGCTGTGATGGCGCTGGGCTTGGAACGTGAAACGCTGGGCGATATCGCACTCAGTCAGAAGAACGGCTGTGGTTATGTGTTTTGCGTTCCTGAAATGGCGGATTATTTGATCGGAGTCCTGGAATCTGCCGGACGTGCGAGCGTACGGTGTGAACGGGCGAAAGAAGTTCTGGTAGCACCGCCCGAAGGCAGCGAATTGCGTGTGACCATTCAAACTTTGCGTCTGGATTCGGTGATCGCCGCAGGATGGAAGCTGTCGCGATCAGAAGCGCAAAAGCTGATTGCGGCAGGGTTGGTGAAGCTCAACCATGCCGAGGAAACCCATACAGATCGAAAGGTTGATGAAAAAGCATTGATTTCCGTTCGTGGCTACGGTCGCATTCGCGTAGAAGAGATAGAAGGCGAAACGCGACGCGGACGTATTGCGTTAAAACTTTTTCGATATGGAAAGTAAAGAATTTTCGACATTTTTGCAGCATAGCAGGAATTTTCTATCCATGTGTAGAAAAATAAAGTGAATGCGCGTTGGTATGCCGCGAATGAATGCGGCGAAAGAGCGCTATGAAAGGAAGAAACAACTATGGCAATCAGCGTTAAAGACATTCAGGAAAAAGAATTCTCTACCCAGGCGAATGGCTACGCCGTTGAACAGGTTGACGATTTTCTCGATGAAATCGCCGGACAGCTCGGCACGCTGATTCGTGAAAACCTTGCACTGGTCGGCAACGTGAAGAAGCTCGAAGAGGAACTGACCGAGGCGAAGAAGGCCGTTGAAACGGCGAAGAAGCAGCGCCCGGATTACAACGAAGCCGGTTATTTCAAGAATCTTGAATCCGCAATGCGTGAATCCCTGATCGGCGCACAGCGTTTAGCCGATGAAACGAAGACCAAGGCACAGACCGAAGCAGACGAGATTCTTCGCAAGGCGAAGGAAGAAGCAGAGCAGACCGTGAAGGATGCCACTGCACAGGCAGAAGCGCTTAACGAGCGCTCCAAGAGCGACATCGCCGCTGCAAAGGCGGAATACGAGAAGCTCCACACCTCCGCAGAGGAATACCGCGCGGCATTCCGCAAGCTGATTGAAGCGCAGCTGCAGACCATCAAGGCGAACGATATCCTGTTCAAGTAATTCAACAATCCCGATAACGCCCCCGCGTGTACCTATGCGCGGGGGCGCATTCAATACGGAGGCAATTCATGAATCTGAAAAGCGCTTGCAAAGGCGGATGGATCGCACTGCTCACGGCTGTATCGGACAGACTGACGAAGATAATCGTTCCCGAACACCCCTTTGAAATTCAAGGTGTGGTGCGCTTTCGAACGGCTCTTCTCAATTCCGGCGTGGCATTCAGCTTTTTGTCGAATGCCGGTTGGCTGCTCACGGCGTTCATTGCCGCAGTGCTTCTTTGCATAACCGCATGGCTGTTTCTGAAACCCGATATGCAAAAAACACAGCGAGTCGGGCTTTGGCTGCTTGCGGGCGGTGCGCTCGGAAATCTGTATGATCGCCTGGTTTACGGTGCGGTAATCGATTTTATCGAATTGACCTTCGTTCGATTCGCCGTGTTCAATCTTGCGGACATATGCGTCTGCGTGGGTGCGGGATTGACCATTCTCGGAATGCTGATAGAGGAGAAACGGAAAAATGCCTGAAAAGCGGTTTGAAAAGATTTGCGACCGATCCGAGCGATTGGATGTACTGGCAAGTGAAATCGCATCCGTTACACGATCCCGCGCGGGAACGTTGATTCGCGAAGGTCGGGTGTGTGTAGACGATGCGGTTCAGACCAAGGCGGGATTCAAGCCGAAAGTGGGGCAGAACATCGCAATCACCATTCCGGAAGCGGTCACTTCGGGCGTTCAGGCGGAGGATATCGATATCAATGTCGTTTATCAGGATGCGGATGTTGCGGTGGTATTCAAGCCATCGGGCATGGTGGTGCATCCTGCGGCGGGCAATGAAACGGGCACGCTGGTGAATGCCCTGCTGAATAAGCTCGACAATCTCTCGGGCATCGGCGGCGAGATTCGACCGGGAATCGTGCATAGAATCGACAAGGATACATCCGGACTGCTTCTGATTGCCAAAAACGATTTTGCCCATGTTTCGCTCAGCGAACAGATTCGCGCGCACAGCGTGCATCGGGCCTATCAGGCAATCGTAATCGGCAATTTCAAACAGGATTCGGGCACTGTGGATGCGCCGATCGGTCGACATCCGACGGATCGCAAGAAAATGGCAATCGTTGCGAATGGACGTGAAGCCTGCACGCACTGGCAGGTGCTCAAGCCTTTGAAGGGTGCGGCGCTTATCGAAGCACGGCTGACAACGGGAAGAACGCATCAGATTCGCGTGCATATGGCTTCTATCGGGCATCCGGTGCTGGGCGATCCGGTGTACGGACCGAAAAAATCGCCGTATCCCGTGAACGGCGGACAGCTTCTGCATGCGTATCGAATCGGATTCAAGCATCCGAAAACGGGCGAAGAAATGCTGTTCACGGCACAGCCCGAAGAACGCTTTTTGTATTGGCTGAATAAACTGGATACGGAGAAATAAAAATGCGAACAGATGTTCTGATTATCGGCGGCGGTGCGGCGGGATTAACGGCGGCGTGTGCTCTTGCAAAGCGAAAAAAGGTGATTCTGCTGGAAAAACAGCCGCGCGTGGGCAGAAAACTGCTTGCAACGGGCAACGGTCGGTGCAATATGACCAACTTGAATGCCCGTGAATGCGATTACCACGGCACGCCCGAAGCGGCGGCAAAAGTGAATGCAAGGTTCTCTCCCGAAAAGGTTTACGCTTTCTTTGAAGATATCGGTTTGATGAGTGCGGCAGACGAGGCGGGGCG
>CAVHAH010000228.1:0-2953 GCA_963633785.1 bacterium | reverse complement strand
GCAAAGAACTCCGGCGCAGAGCTGGTCTTCATGCCGATTTACTACACTCCGGCATCCATGATTCTGCAGGCTGCGAACGCCATTGACTGGCATCCCACCTTCTTCGGCACCGACGGCATGGACGGCATCCTGACGATGGAAGGCTTTGACACCTCTCTGGCAGAAGGCATGATGCTGCTCACTCCGTTCTCCGCAACTTCTACCGATGAGAAGACGGTTGCTTTTGTTGCCAACTACGAAGCAAAGTACGGCGAGACCCCGATTCAGTTCGCGGCCGACTCCTACGATGCAATCTACGCTCTGTACGAAGCAGCTCAGGCTGCAGGCATCACCTCTGACATGAGCGCTGAGGAATGCTGCGACAAGCTGATCGAAACCATCCAGACGCTGACGGTTGAAGGCACCACCGGTTCTATGACCTGGTCCGAATCCGGCGAAGTCACCAAGGCTCCGAAGGGCGTTGTAATCAAGGACGGCGTTTACGTCGACATGTAATTAAAAAACTAAACCTGTTCCGCCCGCGGTTTTCCGTGGGCGGGATTGTGAGTTTTATCTCAAGGGTGAGGTAACCGACTTCTGCCGACAATCGAATTACGCCGGCAAACGTCGGTTACCTTGCGGTCTATCATAAAACGAGGGGTTGTGAGCCAAATGACATTGTTTCTTTCCTATCTGATAAACGGAATCAGCTTAGGAAGTGTCTATGCCATCATCGCATTGGGATATACGATGGTTTATGGCATTGCGAAAATGCTGAATTTCGCCCACGGCGATATCATCATGATCGGCGCTTATATGTGCTACTGGGCGATGCAGTCACTGGGCTGCCCGACGATCGTATCGATTCTGATTTCCATGATCGTCTGCACGGTGCTGGGCATTTTGATTGAACGCCTCGCCTATAAACCGCTGCGTGCGGCGACATCGCTGGCGGTTTTGATTACCGCAATCGGTATGAGCTATCTGCTTCAGAATGTGGCGTTGCTGGTTTTCGGTGCAAACCCGATTACCTTCCCGTCTGTAATTTCGCTGCCGAAGATTTCGCTGTTTAACGGCGAATTGCTGATTACCGGCGAAACAATCGTTACCGTTCTTGCGAATATCGTGATTATGATTGCGCTGACCCTGTTCACCGGAAAAACCAAGATGGGCAAGGCAATGCGCGCGGTATCCGAGGATAAGGGTGCGGCTGAATTGATGGGCATCAATGTGAACCTGACCATTTCGATTACATTCGCAATCGGTTCGGCACTGGCGGCCATCGCAGGCGTTCTGCTCTGTTCTTCCTATCCGCTGCTTCAGCCGACCACCGGTTCCATGCCGGGCATCAAGGCATTCACGGCGGCGGTATTCGGCGGAATCGGCTCCATCCCCGGCGCAATGATCGGCGGTATTTTGCTGGGCATCATTGAGATTCTCGGTAAGGCGTATGTTTCGCAGGAACTCGGCGATGCGTTCGTGTTTGCGGTTCTGATTGTGGTTCTGCTTGTGAAGCCCACGGGACTGCTCGGCAAGCAGGAACGAGAGAAAGTGTGAGGTGCGGAAGATGAAACAGAAAAAGAAAACATTTATCAGCAATCTCATCACCTATTTAATCGTAATTGCCGCATTCGTTATTTGCCAGATTTTGGTGAACGGCGGTCAGATGACGCGCTCCCTGAAGGGACAGCTTGTTCCGATTTGCGTATACATCTCGCTGACCATTTCGCTGAATCTTACGGTGGGTATTTCGGGTGAGCTGAGCCTGGGTCATGCGGGATTCATGAGCATCGGCGCATTTGCGGGTGTTGTGATGTCCTCGTGGCTGAGCGCACGCTATTCAATGGAAAACGAAGTGGTTCGCCTGCTCCTTTCCATGGTTGTCGGCGGCGTTTTCGCGGGCATTGCGGGCGTGCTGATCGGCATTCCGGTTTTGCGCTTGCGCGGCGACTATCTGGCGATTGTTACGCTTGCATTCGGCGAAATCATCCGCAATGTATTGAACTGTCTGTATGTTTCCCTCGGAACGGGATCGGAAACGTTTGTCGCAAGCGCAACAGACCCGAACGTGTTCACGAAGACCTATGCGCTCGACAAAGTGCACGTTCAGCTGTTTGACACCATGGATTCAAGCTGGACGACCGTTGTCAACGGTGCGGCGGGCACTGTGGCAGAGAAAATCGCAACATTCGGCGTCGGTTTCGCATTGGTGCTGTTCACGCTGTTTGTGGTGCTGAATCTGATTAACAGCCGCACGGGCCGTGCAATCATGGCGACGCGCGACAATCGAATTGCGGCGGAATCCGTGGGCATCAACGTTTCGAAGTACAAGATGATCGCATTCGTTACCTCTGCGGCGCTGGCCGGTATGGCGGGTGCACTGTACGGATTGAATTATAAAACCGTTACGCCGTCGAAGTTCAAGTTTGATACTTCGATTCTGATTCTGGTGTTCGTGGTGCTCGGCGGCATCGGCAATATCCGCGGCTCGATTATTTCCGCCGCACTGCTGACGGTGCTTCCCGAACTGCTGCGTGAATTCAGCGACTATCGTATGCTGGTGTACGCCATCATTCTGATTCTGGTTATGCTTGCCACGAACAGCCCTGCAATTCGCCAATTCATCGACATGATCAATCCCGTTCGCAAATACAAGCGCATGAAAAAAGACAAAAACAAACAGGCGCAAGGAGCAGTGGGAGGTGACCGTACATGACGCAGGTACAGAACAAACTGAACACAAAGATGGCGCCGCTTCCCAGCTACAGCATCGTTCCCGAACGTGATTTGGGCAAGCGCCCCGTTTTGGAAACGCGGCATTTGGGCATTGAATTCGGCGGTTTGAAGGCCGTTGAGAATTTCGATTTGACAATCGGCAAAACCGAGATTGCCGGTTTGATCGGACCGAACGGTGCAGGTAAGACCACGGTTTTCAACCTTCTTACCAAGGTTTACGAGCCCACGATGGGCACGG
>CAVHAH010000227.1:0-2979 GCA_963633785.1 bacterium | reverse complement strand
GAACTGGCCGGCGCGGATCGCTTTGTGACGATGGATCTGCATGCGCAGCAGCTGCAGGGCTTCTTCAAAAACCCGATGGATCACCTCTACGCCCAGCCGATGCTGAAGGAAGTTATTCAGCGCGTGGGTACGGACAACATGGTGGTCGTATCTCCCGATGCAGGTTATGCCAAGCAGGCACGCAAATTCGCCACTTCGCTGGGACTGCCGATTGCCATCGGTGACAAGAACCGTGCGGATCACACGGAGAATGCCGAAGTGCTTGAAATCATCGGCAACGTCGAGGGCAAGAACTGCCTGATCGTCGACGATTTCACCATTTCCGGCGGCACCCTGATCAACTTGGCGCACGGCCTGAAGGAGCGCGGCGCTTTGGAGATTACCGCCATGCTCAGCCACAACATTATTTCTCCCCGCGGCGTTGAAAAGCTCAACGCGAGCCCGATCAAGACCATCTACTCCACTGATACGGTGTACAACCCCAACATCATCGGTCAGGAGAAATTCAAAACGGTCTCTGTTGCACCTATGTTTGCCGAAACCATCATGCGTTATTATCGTCACGATTCTATCAACCAAATGTTCTCGCAGCTTCCGGAACACGTGATCGATGCAGGACTTGAACTTGCAGGCTTGAAGCTGTAAACAAAAATGCGTCCTTTTCTCAGAAGGGCGCATTTTCTTACGAAAGAAGGTTGCTGTACATTCTATACAGCAACTTTCTTTTTATTCTGCTTTCCGTTCGGCGAGAGGCTTAAAGAAGCTCTGCACAACCGGCATGAACAACATACAAGAGATACCGGCAGTGAATCCACCGTTGTAAAGGCAGAATGCACCGTGCATCAAAGGTACGCTGCTTACCAGGAAATAGTGAATCATGCCGAATGCAATGCCGAAGGGCCAGCCGTAAGTGCCGACGATGGGGGAAAGACCGTTTGCGAAGCACAATCCGATTACAATCGCCTGAGCGTTGATTGCCAATGTAAAATCAGCACCCGTGAGAGCGCAAACGCCTTTTGTCAGGAAGCTTGCGGCAACATAGCCCACCATAATCGGCCAAACATTTCTCGGATGACTTCCCTTCGCAAAGCACGCAACCATGCAGAATGTCACGCCGATAGTGGCACCGTTCCAAACCGCACCGATAATCGTGTAGTACAAAACGATGAATGCGCCGTAGACGCCAAGATTCAAAAGCGTGGTCGAGAAGCCGTATTTTGAGGTGTAGTCCACGGAATAGCCGCTATCCTTCAAAAGCGCCAGATACTGTTTGCCGCCGCCGCTCAAAAGGCCGACCACAATCGCCAAACCGAATACTACTGCGCAGAACAGATAGCAAACCATAGTATTGCTCGTATCACTCAGACCGACACCTTGCGCCGCGGGAACATCGGGCACAAAGTTTTTATACAGCAATGCACGAAGGAAGAATGCCGTGAATCCGATTGGAACGGCGGCACTGTACAGATCGAATCCCAAATGCATCTTCGGGCTGTGTCCCAAGCCTGCGGGAAGCATGAAACCGATGAAAATGCCGACAGCCAACGCAATCAGGAAACCGCCGAACGTGAAATGCGTATTCCATTCGGTCACGTCTTTGAAATACGGATATCGGAAAAGCATCTCTGTTATTAACGGACCGATGCCTGTGGAAAACAGGAGTGCGTTTGAGAGTGTACCGATGCGCTGCTTCTTCAAAATCGCATACAGCACAACGCCGACCATCGAGAACCAAATGTTCAGAATCGTAGTTCCCCAAAAACAGAAGCCTGCTGTGAGAAAGAATGCCAGCGCCGAAAGTCCGTCCGGCTTACTGCCCGGAAGACAGTAAATCGCACTGCAAGCGAGACAAACCAGCGTCATATTCAGAAAAGTGCCCGAAATACCGCCGTAGGTCGCATCAAAGTAGCTTTTGACCACCTGACCGGACTGCGTGCAGATGCGCTTCAAACCCGCAAACATTTCCGCTCTATCCGGTGCAATCAACGCCGCTGCGAAACAAAGTACAGTAAATGCCCAAAACAGCGCTCTTAAAGCGTTATCGGAATTCTTTAATCTTTCCTTCATCGCATTCTCCCCCTTATAAAAAGGCCGCCGAGTGTGACCCCGGCGGCACAACATGATTCTTGTTTGATTACAGTGTGCGCTCCGCAGCTTCCACCACATGTGCGATCAGAACAACGTTCGTCACGCCGCCAACACCGCCCGGAACGGGGGTGATTGCATCTACAATCGGTTCCACTTCGCTGAATACAGCATCACCGGACATGCCACCGACACCCTTTGCAGTAACCTTATTGGCATCCCAGTTCATGGAAACGTCGATAACGATCTGACCGGGGCGAACGTAGTCCTTCGTGAGCGAACCCAACACGCCTGCGGCAGAAATAACGATGTCCGCGCGCTTCACAATCTCGGGCACATTCACGGTCTTGGTGTGGCAAATCGTGATGGTGGCATTCTTTGCCATCAGCATCATCGCAACAGGCTTGCCGATAACCAGAGAACGGCCGATAACCACCGCATTCTTGCCCTTCAGGTCAATGCCGTAGTGATCCAAGATTTCCATGCAGGCGCGTGCCGTGCAGGGTTCAAAGCCCAAGGTCTTGCCCATGAACACGCCTGCGTTGGACAGGTCGGTCATGCAGTCGATGTCCTTTGCAGGATCGAGCTTGTTGCAGATTTCATCCTGATCTGCCTTAAGGTGCTTGGGCAGAGGACGGAACATCAGCACGCCGTGAATGCTCTTGTCGGCGTTGATCTTCTCGATCTGCGCAATCAGTTCTTCTTTGGTCACGGTTTCCGGCAGCAGGAATTTTTCGACCTCAACGCCGATTTCTTCTGCACGCTTGGTAGCACCGCGCTCATAGGACAGGTCCGACGGATTCTCGCCGCAGCGGATGATGCCCAGTTTCGGAGAAATGCCTTTTTCCTTCAACGCTGCAACCTTGCCCTGAAGCTTTTCAATCATTGCAGCAG
>CAVHAH010000226.1:868-3007 GCA_963633785.1 bacterium | reverse complement strand
ATTCGGCACCCTCCGACGCAACATACGTCGATGAATAGGCTTCAAACGTCGGCATGCCTTCCGCAAAAGCGATTCCCGTTACCAGCAAAAGAACAAGAGTCAGCAAGGCAAAACGCTTCATAAGATTACTCCTTCGTAAATCGAATAACATTCCAGCTCAGTGCGGGAACACGAATCGTTGCACGACCGCCGTCGATTTCTCCGCCCGGACCTGCCGTAGGAGCGACATTCATCGGATTTTCTTCGGTGTTGACTGCCTTCACATCATCGTGGTGCAGGAGAATATGTTCCTGCAAGCGCAGTTTCCCGAACGCGCGCAAATCCACATCCAGATTAAAATCTTCATGCAAATCACGATTTACGCAGAAAACCGTTACGGAGCCGTCATCCGCCATCGTTGCCGTGGCGTCAATCAGCGGAACCGCTTCGAAATCATGGCAATCATACACAGGCGAATCCACGATTGCACGCAATGCCGTGCCACGTCCGTATTTCGAAGCGTGCAGCATCGGCCAATACGTCGTCTGCGCCCAACATCCACCGCCGTTGCGCGTCATAATCGGCGCGATGACATTCACCAGCTGCGCCAGACACGCAATTTTCACGCGATCGGCATTGCGCAGGAAAGTAATCAGAATCGAGCCGCACAGCAACGCATCTTCGAAGTTGTAAACATCCTCCAGCAGCGGCAGTGCACGTCCCCAGCGGTCGCGCTTCCAGATTTCCTGATCCTGCTCGTTGGAATGATACCAGACATTCCATTCATCAAACGAAAGATTGATTGTTTTCTTGGAATGCTTCTTGCCCTTCACCGCATCGCAAATGGAAACCACCGTGCGAATGAATTCATCGGTATCCATCGTGCGTGCAAGGAAATCAGGCGTATCGTTGGTCGGATTTCCGTAGTAGCGGTGCAGAGAAACATAATCAATGTTGTCGTAGCATTCCGTGAGCATTTCATATTCCCATGAACCGAACGTGGGCATCTGTGAGCTCGATGAACCGCAGGCAACCAATTCAATTTTCGGGTCCACCCACTTCATCATCTTCGCCGATTCATTTGCGACGCGTCCGTATTCATAAGCCGTTTTTGCGCTCATCTGCCACGGGCCGTCCATTTCATTGCCCAGACACCACAGGCGAATGTCCAACGGATCTTTTTTACCGTTTCGAATTCGCATATCGGAAAACTTGCTTCCGCCAGGATGATTCGCATACTCCACTACATCGCGCGCCTGTTCCGGTCCTCGGGTACCGAGATTGATTGAATACATCGGTGCGGTATTCGCCTTTTTGCACCAGTCGCAGAATTCGTGCATGCCAACTTCGTTGGTTTCCGTGGTAAACCACGCAAGGTCCAAACGTTTGGGTCTGTTCTCGCCCACGGAATCCTCCCAGTTGAATCCCGAAACGAAATTTCCGCCCGGATAGCGCACAACCGGAACATTCAACGCACGCACGCTCTCGATAACGTCCTTGCGAAAGCCCTGTTCATCGGCCAAAGGGTGCGTCGGTTCATAGATGCCGCCGTATACCGCACGTCCGAGATGCTCGATAAACGAGCCGTACATGCGCGGATCGATTTTGCCCAGTGTGTATGCCTTATCCAATATTATTTTCGCAGTCTTCATATACTTCTCCCTTCATTAAAAATACCTTGCGTACAGTATAACAAAATTCTTTTCAATCGTCAATCTGACACATCGAATAATATTTACAAAAGTTAAAGGGTGTGCGTTTCCCGGCGCAATCACCTTGAATAAAATGCTTGCTTTTCGGCGGCATTCATGGTATAATTGCTTTACTTGGTGCTTTGGTGGAATGGCAGACACCTCAGACTTAGAATTTGAGCGTCGAGATGGGAAACCGTTCGATGGATGGCAGCTAATTCGGTGAAACTCCCACGTGGACAACACCGAGCTAAATCGGTTTATCCGTAAATGTGTAGAGACTATATACTGCCCGCCTACGGCCTACGCTATGGTGAAGAGATAGTCCGGACTACAACGCAAATGCGGTCATGGCAACATGAAGTAGTAAGAAAATCTGATGTCCTTTTGGGACGTGTGGGTTCGAGTCCCACAAGCACCACCACTACGGATCCGAATCTTCGACTGTTGCGTCAGGATTCGGATTTTC
>CAVHAH010000226.1:0-858 GCA_963633785.1 bacterium | reverse complement strand
TCTGTTTTACGCAGGAATGGCTAAATTCCTATTCTAAAAATAAGGGGAATACAATGGATAAAAGAGCATTCAGAGCACGTATCGACTCGGGAATCATGCTTTTGGACGGCGCAACAGGGTCGAATCTGCGAAAAATGGGGCTTCCCGTGGGCGTTTGTTCGGAAAAATGGGTTCTGGATCATCCGGAAGCAGCGTTGAAACTGATGGGCGACTATGTGAATGCCGGAAGCGATATCATTTATGCCCCGACATTTTCCGCAAATCGCATTGGGCTCGGTTTGCACGGTCTGGAGGCGCATGTGGTTGAATTCAACCGAAATCTCGTAGCGCTCGCCAAACAGGCCGCGGGGGAAAATACGCTCGTTGCGGGAGACATGACCACCACAGGGCGTCTTCCCGAGCAGGGAAATGATGATCGATATCGTGAATGGATTGAAATCTATTCCGAACAGGCGCAGGCGCTCTATGATGCAGGCGCGGATTTGCTGGTGCTGGAAACGATGCTCACGATTGAAGAAACCTCCGCGGCGCTCGAGGCCATTCAGTCGGTCTGCGATTTGCCGGTAATGGTTTCGTTTACGGTTTCGGCAGACGGTCAGCTTTTGTTCGGCGGCAGTATTGACGAGGCGGTTTCCACTATGGAAGCACTCGGCGCCGATGCGGTGGGCGTGAATTGTTCGGTAGGTCCCGAACAGCTGGAAGCCACGGTGCGAGTGATGCGGGAAGCAACATCGCTTCCGCTTATCGTGAAGCCGAATGCGGGAATGCCGAAGATGGATGCGCTCGGTCAGGCGCACTATGATATGACGGCGGAAGCGTTTGCGCAGGCCATGCGGGTTTTGATTGCCAACGGCGCAA
>CAVHAH010000225.1:0-3087 GCA_963633785.1 bacterium | reverse complement strand
TCTTCTGACCCTTCCAGGAATAGGTGAGGTCAGTGGTAGGATCGACGGTTCCGATGCGCTCTACGAGGCCCTTTGCAATCACGGACTCATTCTGCATATCGATCAGCTGGAACTTCAAAGAGGAAGAACCTGCGTTGATAACCAAAATTTTCATGATGTTATTCTCCTATTCTATCAGCCCTGTGCCTGAGCGGCGGTGATGGCGACGGTTGCAACGATGTCTTCTACCGAGCAGCCGCGGGACAGATCGTTGCAAGGCTTTGCGATGCCCTGCAGAATCGGGCCGTATGCTTCCGCACCAGCGAGACGCTGTACGAGCTTATAGCCGATATTGCCGGCTTCCAGAGAGGGGAAGACCAAAGTGTTTGCATGACCTGCAACGGCGCTGCCGGGAGCCTTCAGCTGACCGACCTTTTCAACCAGCGCCGCATCCAGCTGCAGTTCGCCGTCGAGCATGAGGTCGGGTGCCATTTCCTTTGCAATGCGGGTGGCTTCCTGAACCTTGGTTACCGCATCGTGCTTTGCGCTGCCCTTGGTGGAGAAGGAAAGCATTGCCACACGGGGCTCGATGCCTGCCAAAGAACGTGCGGAATCCGCTGCGCCCAGTGCGATGTTGGCCAGTGCTTCGGCATCGGGATCGATGTTGACTGCGCAGTCTGCGAAGATCATCACGCCGTTATCGCCGTAGGCCTTGTTCGGGCATTCCATCAGGAAGCAGGAAGAAACGGTCTTGATACCGGGCTTGGACTTGATAATCTGCAGTGCGGGACGCAGCATATCGCCGGTAGAGTGAATCGCACCGGAAACCAAACCGTCTGCATCGCCGGCTTTTACCATCATCACGCCGTAATACATCGGATCCTTGACCAATGCTGCGGCCTTTTCTTCGGTCATGCCCTTTGCCTTGCGCAGCTCGAAGAGCAGATTCGCATATTCGGCACTCTTTTCGCTCGTTGCGGGATCAATGATCTCCACGCCGCTCAAATCCGCACCGTTCGCTGCGGCCTTAACCTTTTCGGGATTGCCCAGCAACGTCAGGGTTGCCAAACCTTCTTTTGCGATGATTGCGGCCGCCTGTGCATTGCGGGTTTCTTCACCTTCGGGCAAGACGATGTGCTTCACGTCTGCTTTCGCCTTGGCCTTAATCGTATCGATAATTGCCATATTGATTCCCTCCATAGCATTCCGCTGTTGCGCGGTTTTTATCTCTATCATTATACGCCTAATTTTATCGTTTGAAAAGCGAAAAATGTTAATGTTTTGCCACAATGTGAAAACAATTTGTCGAATCGGGCGGAGCAGTGGGGGAGTCCCGAGTGTATAAAATGAATTTTTCCGTGTTCCGCTTGATTTTCAAATGGCTTTGGATATAATATAAATTGGGTTATTTTTAAGGGTAAGGAGCAATGAGCCATGAAAAGAATCGGCGTATTGACCTCCGGCGGAGACGCGCCGGGAATGAACGCAGCTGTTCGATCTGTTGTAAGAACCGCTTTGCACCATGATATGAGCGTTATCGGCTTCAAGAGGGGCTATAACGGCGTGTTGATGCGCAGTCAGGTTCAGACGGATGATTTCGAGATTATGACCGCTCGAAGCGTTTCGGATAAAATCCATCGAGGAGGAACTTTCCTGCGCACTGCTCGTTGTATGGATTTCTATAAAGAAGAAGTTTGCCGCGAAGCCGTATCCAATCTTGAAGGCCTCGGCATTCAGGGCCTTGTGTGTATCGGCGGCGACGGCACCTACAAAGGTGCGGAAAAGCTGAATAAATTCGGAATGCCGACCATCGGTGTTCCCGGAACGATTGACAATGACCTCGCATACACCGATTACACCATCGGTTTCGATACGGCGCTGAATACGGCGTGCGAGTGTCTGGATAAGATTCGAGAAACCAGCGATTCGCATGAGCGCGCCAGCATGCTGACCGTTATGGGACGCAACTGCGGCGATATTGCACTGCATACCGCGCTGACCTGCGGCGCCGAAATCTGCATGATTCCCGAAGTAAAATGGGATATCGAAGAAGTTGCCGAGCGCGTAAAATGGGGCGTGCTTCGCGGAAAACGCAGCATGATTCTCGTATGTGCGGAAGGTGCACTGCAATCGCTGACCACCGATTTGGAAAAGCTTTGCAGTGAACGTGAAGAACTGAAAGATATTTTCGTGCACGGAAATTCCGTAAGCAGCTCGCAGATTGCGATGATTATCGAAAAACTGTCGGGCCACGAAACACGTTCCACCGTGCTCGGATACATTCAGCGCGGCGGCAGTCCGTCGGCACGAGACCGTCTGCTGGCTACTCGTTTGGGTGCCCATGCGGTGGATTTGCTTGCGGCGGATCGATTCGGCGTGGCGGTAGGCGTTCGTGGAACGGAACTGATTGAAGTGCCGTTTGAGGATGTCCAAAAGGGCGTGCATCGTGCGGATAAGGGCCTGTATGAATTGGTGGACATCATGTCCGTTATGACCAAATAATGGAAAAGATAGTTATTACGGGCGTAGGTTCGGAAATGCAGGGTGTCGGGCGACTGGAAGACGGATGCGTGGTTTTTGTTCCGGGCGCATTGCCCGGCGAAGAAGCGGAAATCGAAATCACAAAGCAAACCAAACGATTCTGCGAGGCGAAGCTCCTTCGCATTTGCACCCCATCCGACCAACGAAAAGAACCCGATTGCCCGAAATACGGCGTTTGCGGAGGGTGTCAGGCTCGTCATATGACTTATGCGCAGACGCTTCAACTAAAGCGTCAGCGGGTTTATGATGCGTTGACCCGCATCGGAGGAATTCAAAATCCGAAGGTGGGGGAGACAATCGGCTGTGATACGCCCGAGCGAACGCGCAATAAAGCGGAATTCCCCATCGGAAAATCCGCAGACGGTCAAATCATTATCGGTGCATATGCGGGAAATTCCGGAAACATCGTTCCGTTGGACGATTGTTTGCTTCAACGCCCGCCGATTGCGCATGCACTTCGTTACTTTTCGGAGCACCTTCGGGAAATGCCGAATGCGAGTCATTTCAGAACGCTCGTTGCACGCGTCAACCGCAAGGGTGAATTGATGCTCGTGCTCTGTGCGGATG
>CAVHAH010000224.1:0-3088 GCA_963633785.1 bacterium | reverse complement strand
CTATCGGAGGAACCCGCATGCAAAGCCTTTATTTGAGCGATATCACGCTGAAGCTCTCCGGAATGCCGAAGGACGGCTATACCTTAAGCTTCCGCGAAAAAATAGAAGCAGCGAAACTGCTCGATCGGTTGGAGGTTTCCGCCATCGAGCTCGCGCCCATTGAAAATGTCAAGATCGACAGCCTGTTGGTGAAATCCATCGCTTCTGCGGTGCATCGCAGCACTGTGGCGTTGCCTGTCGGACGTGATGCCGCCGGCGTATCCACAGCCTGGACCGCTCTGAAGGATGCACGTCATCCCCGCCTTCAGCTCGAAGCGCCGATGAGTTTCGCACAAATGGAATATTTCTGGCACAAGAAGCCCGAAAAGATGTTGGAAGCGATTGCCGAGATTCTGACCGCCTGCCGTGAAACCGGTGCCGAAACCGAATTCATTGCGCAGGATGCTTGCCGAGGCGATCGTGAATTCCTCTATCGTGCCATTCGTGCGGCCGTTGAAGCAGGTTGCAATATCATTACACTTTCCGATTCCGCCGGCGAAATGCTTCCGGATGAGATGAGTGCTTTTGTGTACGAGGTCAAAAAGAACGTTCCCGAGGTGGAACAGGTGCGTTTGGGCGTATGCTGCAACAATCAGCTGTCTATGGCAAACGCCTGCACCATCGCCGCCGTTCAGGCGGGTGTCAGCGAGGTCAAAGCAACCGCATGCCACGCCAATACCGCACATCTTGAATCGCTGGCACGGATTCTGACCAACCGAAGCGATGCGCTGAATCTCCAATGCTGCGTGCGCACTTCCGAAATTCACCGCATCAGCGTTCAAATCGAGCGTATGTGCCACGATACCCGCTCTGCGAATTCACCCTTCGAAAGCGGTGTACAAAGCGCCTCGGAAATCGGACAGATGTTCTTGTCTGCGCATGATGACCGTGCGTCCGTGATGAAGGCCGTTGAGAAAATCGGCTATGATCTCACGGAAGAAGACGGTGCAAAGGTATATGAAGCCTTCCTCCGCATCGTGGAGCACAAGGAAAGCGTCAGCGCCCGTGAATTGGACATCATCGTCGCTTCTGCGGCCATGCAGGTTCCGCCCACCTATACGCTCACGAGCTACATGATTAACTGTTCCAACATCATTTCCGCAAGCGCTCATATGAAGCTGGTGCGTGACGGACAGTCGCTCGAAGGCATCTGCGTGGGCGACGGCCCGATTGACGCCGCCTTCCTGGCGATGGAACAGATTGTCGGTCACCATTACGAGCTGGATGATTTCCAGATTCAATCCGCCACCGAGGGACACGAGGCCATGGGTGAAGCGCTGGTTCGCCTGCGCAGCAACGGCAAACTCTATTCCGGACGCGGCATTTCGACGGACATCGTAGGAGCGAGCATTCACGCCTATCTGAGTGCTCTGAACAAAATTGTGTATGAGGAGGCGGAAGCATGAAGCTCTCTTTTTCCACCCGCGGCTGGGTCGACATGAAGTGGGAAGAGTGGCTGAATCTGGCCAAGGAAATGCATTTCGGCGGCATTGAAATCTACAATCCGCAATGCAATCCGTCTCTGTTTGATCGCAGCGGCCCGTTTCACAAATACAATACCGGCGCAACGCTGCGAACGCTCAGCGATGCCGATATCTCCATTCCGTGTTTGGACAGCTCCATTGACATTTCCGTATCCGACGGTGAAGAGAAGGCCGTTGAACTGATTAACACCGCATCGGATATGCGCGTTCCCTGTGTGAGCGTTGTTGCGCTTACGGATAACGAAGATGCGGTTTGCGATGTGCTGAGCCGTCTTTTGCCGATGGTCAGCAGCAAACACGTTACGCTTCTGATGAAAACCAGCGGCATTTATGCCGATACCGCCAGATTGCGCAAGCTGATGGATCGCTTTGCCTGCGATGAATTGGCAGCACTCTGGGATATGCATCATCCCTATCGCGATCACGGCGAGACCGCTGCGCAGACGATTACCAATCTCGGCGCATATGTTCAGCACGTGCATCTGCGCGATTCCGATGACGACGGAGCCTATAATCTGATTGGCGAAGGCACTCTGCCCGTGAGCGAAATGATGCGTGCGCTCTCTTCCGTGAACTACGATGGATTCATTTCCATTGAATGGAAGCCGGAATACATGGATGATCTTCAGGATCCCGCCATTATTTTCCCGCACTTCGTGAACTACATGAACCGCTTCGAAAGCCCGAAGAGCATGAAGAAGACGTTGTATTTCAACAATCGCCACACGGGACAATTCATCTGGAAGAAGGACACTCTGATCAACGCAACCTTCCCGAAGGTGCTTGACCGCATGGCGGAAGAGTTCCCCGATCAGATTGCCGTGCGCTTCACCACGCTCAATTATACCCGCAGCTATTCCGAATTCCGCGAAGACGTGGATGAATTCGCCCGCTCCCTGATTGCTCTGGGCGTCAAGCCCGGCAGTCATGTCGCCATGTGGGCCACCAACCTGCCGCAGTGGTACATCGCCTTCTGGGCCACCACGAAAATCGGTGCGGTGCTGGTAACCATGAATACTGCCTACAAGATTCACGAGGCGGAATACCTGCTGCGCCAGTCCGATACGCATACGCTGATTATGGAAAAGGGCTATCGTGACAGCGATTATCAGCAGATTATTCTGGAATTGTGCCCCGAATTGCTGGAAAACAAGTCCGGCGCACCGCTGCACAGCCATCGTTTGCCTTTCCTGCGCAACATCATTACCGTGGGCTTCAAGCAGAAGGGCGCCATTACGTGGGAAGATGCCATCGAGCGCGGTTCCTCTGTTCCGGTGGAGGAAGTATGGCGTTTGGCCGCCAATGTCGCTCCGAACGATGTATGCAATATGCAGTACACTTCGGGAACCACGGGCTTCCCCAAGGGCGTTATGCTCACGCATTATAACGTGGTCAACAACGGCAAGTGCATCGGCGACCGCATGGATCTTTCCACCGAAGACCGCATGATGATTCAGGTGCCGATGTTCCATTGCTTCGGCATGGTACTGGCGATGACTGCCGCCATGACGCACGGCGTAAGCATCTATCCCCTGCCCTACTTCTCGCCGCGTCCTGCGCTGGCC
>CAVHAH010000223.1:0-3162 GCA_963633785.1 bacterium | reverse complement strand
CTAGCACAAAATTCACTGCTCAGCTTACCACCTCATTTAATCAGTGTATCCTTAGAATGTGTTTTATCGAATCGGATTTTGAAAGCGGAGGAATCAGCGTGAAAAAACGCTTTTTCGGTATATTTGCGGTGATTGCCGCATTCTTGTTATTCGGCAGTGCAATCGCCGAGAATATGATTTCCACAACGGTAGTCATGCGCGTTTCCCGTATGACGCAGAGCGCTATTGTTAATGTGGGGGAGGATCTTTCGATGGAAGTGAACATCGATGGCGTTTCGCCCGCACGTTATCAATGGTATTTTGAGGGAAATGCCGTTGACGGCGCTACGCAGAAGGTCTATACCATTGTAAATGCGCAGATTGAAAATTCCGGAACTTATCGTTTGGATGCGTTTGACGGCAATGATCAGTTGGTGGTGAGCATGGAAATCGCCGCGCGAGTGGTGGATGCGAAGGTTCCGAAATCCGGAGACGAATCGCTTCCGGTCGGCGTAGCGATGGGTGCTGTCGGTATTGCGGCCTGTGGACTGATATTAACAAAGCGCAAAGCGATGATTTAAGGACACACTGATTCATTCGGCGGCGAATCCGGGTCTGCCTTTGCCGGATTGCCTCATTTAATCAGTGTATCCTTAACGGGAATTACAGCGACCAACGGGTCGCTTGTTTTTTCGATAGGCATTCAAAAAGGAGATTAGCATGGAAAAACCCTTTGAATTTGAATTGCTGCATGTTTGCAAGCAAACCGGCGCCCGCCGAGGAAGATTGCATACGCCGCATGGCGTGATTGAAACGCCGATTTTTATGCCCGTAGGCACTCAGGCAAGCGTAAAAACCATGTCGCCGGATGAATTGAAAGATTGCGGTGCGCAGATTATTCTTTCGAACACGTATCATTTGCATCTTCGCCCCGGCGAGGATTTGATTCAGCGTGCGGGCGGTCTGCATCAATTCATGAATTGGGATCGTCCGATATTGACCGATAGCGGTGGATTCCAGGTTTTCTCACTGGCCGATTTGCGCAAAGTCGAAGAACGGGGAGTCGAATTCCGTTCGCATCTCGACGGCAGCAAAATGTTCATAGGTCCCGAAGAATCCATTGCGATTCAGCAGGCGCTCGGATCGGACATTATGATGCAGTTTGATGAATGCTCACCCTATCCCTGCGATTATGATCGCGCCAAGCGTGCAATGCACAGAACGCTTCGGTGGCTGGATCGCTGCATGAAAGCCAAAACGAGTGACAATCAGGCGCTGTTCGGCATTGTGCAGGGTGCGTTTTATTCCGACTTGCGTATCGAATGCGCCAAAGAAATGGCGAAACTGGATTTGCCCGGGTTTGGCATCGGCGGTCTTTCCGTTGGTGAGCCGAAGGAAATTATGTATGATATGCTCGACAAACTGATGCCTTACATGCCCGAAAACAAGCCTCGCTATCTGATGGGCGTCGGATCCCCCGATTGCCTGATTGAAGGCGTTTTGCGCGGCGTGGATATGTTTGACTGCGTGCTGGCAACGCGCGTGGCTCGCAACGGAACGGTATTTACCCACGATGGGCGCCTTGTGGTGCGCAATGCGAAATATGCCGAGGATTTCACGCCGCTCGATGCGGATTGCGATTGCTACGCCTGCCGAAACTTCACGCGCGGATATATTCGCCATTTGTTCAAGGCAGGGGAGATTCTCGCTCTGCGGCTCAATTCGATTCACAATATTTATTTCCTGACGCACATGATGACCGAAATTCGTGAAGCGATTGAAGCCGATGCACTGCTCGACTGGGCGAATGCTTTCTATGCACGGCATGGCAGAGGCAATTGGTAAAGAAAAGTTAATTTTTGCATATATCCCGAAATCATTCTATCGTATCATTGTTTTTTTCGGGCAATTCAGGTATAATAATGATTAAACAAACAATCGAAAGGAAGATACTCAAATGATGATGAATTGGATGTCCGCATTGGCGGAAACGACCGGCGAAGTGGCCGCAACCGCTACGGATGCAACCGCAACGGCGCAGAGCAGCGGAATTGTTGAAATGATCGTAATGATGGTTGTAATGATTGCAATCTTCTATTTCCTGCTGATTCGTCCGCAGCGCAAAAAGGATAAGGCTGTAAAACAGATGCTGGATGCGTTGAAGCCCGGCGATCGTATTTGCACCATCGGCGGCTTGTACGGCACCGTTTCTTCTATCAAGGATCAGGATGTGACGATCACCCTCGGCGCTCAGCAGAACACGGTTGTGATTGCACGTTGGGCTATTCGCTCCGTTGAAGATGCTCCTCTGGAGAACGATGCAACCCCTGAAATCTAAGAGGTTATTCTGAAATAAGAAATCCGAGCTATCTCGCTTAAATGCAATTTAGCTCGGATTTTATTGTATTCTTCGGCAAATTCCAAACGATTCGCTTCCTTTAGCCTCGTCAATCAGCAGCTCCACCGAAAACGACTTTTCACAGTTTTCCAGGCTATTAGGATCGTTTATCAGAACTTCTCCGCCTTTGGTTAAACCGCGAAGCACGATATAATGTCCCGTCTTTGTAAAAGTACCCGGTCCCATATGCGCAATAATCGGGCAACCGTTTTGTATCGCTTCTGTAATTTTCTTTGAATTTCCGGAAGTCCATTCCACTTCAACGCCGTATTCTTCGCAAAGCCAGCTTAACGTATGATGGCTCAATCCGCCTCCGTCGTATTTGCCCGCCTCAACGGCCTTACAGAACAGCGTATATGGATTCTGATCCGCATTTCCCGTAAGATAGGATATTACCATAGAAGCGCTGACAGCGCCGCATCCCGATGTCGCAACGGATTTTGCCTTGCCGTCACGATACAATACAGGCGTTTCATAATTAAACTGAAATAACTGAGGAACATTCATTTCCGCTTGATTCTTTTGTCCGTACAGATATACAATCACCGATAAAGCTGTTGCAACCAACAGCCCGTATAAAATCCATTGCCGTTTTCGGAATTTCATATCATAGCATCCTCCGATTTTCGAATCACGATAAGGTCTTTGCTGTTAATGCAGGAAAAATGTACATTCGCCGCACTTTTCTGACAAGTTTATATGGTGGACGTTTTCCTTAGCACGCTTATAATAAAAGCAGAAAGGAGGGGAGAATATGTTTGCGGATAATTTGATTTTCCTGCGCA
>CAVHAH010000222.1:2813-3181 GCA_963633785.1 bacterium | reverse complement strand
GTCGTTTGCGTTGGAGCTTTGCCCGTACAACATTAAGGTCAACGCAATCTGCCCCGGCAACTACCTTGACGGACCGCTGTGGTCCGATCCGGAACGCGGCCTGTTTGTTCAGTATCTGAATGCGGGCAAGGTTCCCGGTGCAAAGACCGTGGAGGATGTTCGCCGCTATTATATGGCGAAGGTTCCCATGAATCGCGGTTGCTTCCCGGCGGATGTCGCACGTGCAATCGTGTATGCGGTCGAGCAGAAATATGAAACCGGTCAGGCCATTCCCGTAACCGGCGGTCAGGTTATGCTGAATTAAAATATATCGTATCATTGAGCGCTTTTCCTTACTCGGAAAGGCGCTCTTTCAGTTTGGGCAACAC
>CAVHAH010000222.1:0-2731 GCA_963633785.1 bacterium | reverse complement strand
GCGGTCAGGTTATGCTGAATTAAAACATATCGTATCATTGAGCGCTTTTCCTTAATCGGAAAGGCGCTCTTTCAGTTTGGGCAACACCGTCATTTGATAACTGTTTGTAAAGATATAAAAAGCTATTGACAGCTATTTGTAT
Source organism: bacterium (assembly GCA_963633785.1). Taxonomy (GTDB): domain Bacteria; phylum Bacillota; class Clostridia; order Christensenellales; family Aristaeellaceae; genus Faecivicinus. Next base: position 2,589 of record CAVHAH010000222.1, on the reverse strand, counting down.
CTTGAATATAATAACACTTGAACAAATGCTCAAATGTACAATGAATGGAGGCGGGAACATGGAATCCAGAAACGTAGAATGCTGCGAAGAGTTTTGCACCCATGCGGATGTTCTTCAACACGTTCAGGAGATGCTTCCGGATGTTGAGGAACTCTATGATTTGGCGGAATTGTTCAAGGTGTTTGGCGATACAACGCGCATTCGCATTTTGTTCGGCCTGTTCGAATCGGAAATGTGCGTGTGCGATATTGCGGAGATGTTGAGCCTTACGCCATCGGCAATCTCGCATCAACTGAAGCTGCTCAAACAGTTCAAGCTCGTGAAGAGCAGAAGAGACGGCAAAACGATTTATTATTCTCTGTCGGACAACCATGTGCGTTCCATCATTGACATGGGGCGTGAACACATCGAAGAAAAATAGGGAGGAAACAAAGATGAAAAAGGTATTCAAGCTGGTGGATTTGGATTGCGCAAACTGTGCGGCGAAGATGGAACGTGCGATTGCACAGCTCGACGGTGTTGAGAAGGTCACGGTGAGCTTTCTGGCGCAGAAGCTGACGCTGGAAGCGGACGATGCACGTTTCGAAGAAATCGTGAAGGAAATGGTCAAGTGCATCAAGAAGGTTGAACCGGATTGTGAAGTCGTGCTGAAGTAATATCTGAGAAACAATTCGTCGGAGGGAATCGCAATGACTAAAAAGCAAAAGAACATGCTCTTCCGTATTCTCGCAAGCGCCGTGTTGCTTGTGATTGCCAAACTCATTCCCGCCAATGGCTGGCTGAAGTGCATTATCTTTCTGATTCCGTATTTCATGGTAGGCTACAAGGTGCTTATCAAGGCCGGAAAGAATATCCTGAACGGTCAGGTATTTGATGAGAATTTCCTGATGTGCGTGGCGACAATCGGCGCATTCGTTCTGGGAGAGTATCTCGAAGGCGTTGCCGTTATGCTGTTTTACCAGATCGGCGAATTGTTTGAAGATTATTCGGTACACCGTTCGCGCCGCTCGATTGCGAATCTGATGGATATTCGACCGGAAATCGCGCGTGTGGAGCGAAACGGCAGCGAAGAAGAAGTAGATCCCGAAGAGGTCGCCATCGGTGAAACGATTGTGCTGCGTCCGGGCGATCGTGTTCCGCTGGACGGAACGGTATTGTCCGGCAGCTCTTCCATTGATACGGCGGCGCTCACGGGTGAATCCGTTCCGAGAACCGTGCGCGAAGGCGATTCGGTAATCAGCGGTTGTATCAATCAAAGCGGCGTTTTGAAGGTTCGGGTTGAAAAGGAATTCGGAGAATCAACGGTTTCCCGCATTCTCGAATTGGTTGAAAATTCGGGCGATCGCAAGGCGGAGGCGGAGAAATTCATCACGCGCTTTGCACGTTGGTACACGCCGGCGGTTTGTATTTCCGCATTGCTGCTGGCGGTGATTCCTTCACTGATTGACGGCAACTGGGCAAACTGGGTGCGCAGAGCACTGATGTTCCTGGTAGTATCCTGCCCGTGCGCATTGGTGATATCGATTCCGCTGAGCTTCTTCGGCGGTATCGGCGGCGCATCCAAACAGGGCATTCTGATTAAAGGCGGCAACTTCCTGGAAGCACTGTCCAACCTGGACATTGTCGTTTTCGACAAAACGGGCACGCTGACGCAGGGCACATTCAAGGTTACGGATGTGCATACACAGCAGTGTTCGCAACAGGAAATGGTTGAATTGACCGCACTTGCGGAATCGATGTCCACGCATCCGATTTCCCGCTCTATCCGAGACTATTACGGAAAAGAGATCGACCACAATCGCGTTTGCGAGATTCGGGAAATTTCGGGAAAAGGCGTATCGGCAACGGTCGATGGTCGGGCGGTATCCGTCGGAAACGCTTCTTTGATGGAGAGCCTGGGCCTTGTTTCGGATAAAGTGGATTGCATCGGAACGGTGGTTCATGTCGCCATCGACGGACGCTATGCGGGCTATATCGTGATTTCCGATGAAATCAAAGCGGATGCGAAAACAACGATTGCCAATCTGCATAAACTCGGCGTTCGCAAAACGGTGATGCTGACCGGCGACAGAAAGGTAACCGGTGAAAGCGTCGCAAAGGAAATCGGCATTGATGAAGTGCACTGCGAATTGATGCCGGCGGACAAGGTTCGCTATGTGGAAAAGCTGCTCGGCGAACGGAGAAAGAACACGACGTTGGCCTTTGTGGGCGACGGCATCAACGATGCGCCCGTGCTGGCCCGTGCGGATATCGGAATTGCAATGGGCGCTCTCGGATCGGACGCAGCCATTGAAGCCGCGGATATCGTTTTGATGAATGACAATCTCTCGTCCATCTCCACGGCAATGGCAATTTCCGGAAGAACGCATCGCATTGTAAAGCAGAACATCGTTTTCGCACTGACCGTAAAGGCAATCGTGCTTATTCTGAGTGCGTTGGGTCTGAGCACGATGTGGGCGGCGGTGTTTGCGGATGTCGGCGTGTCGGTATTGGCCATTCTGAATGCCATGCGTGCATTGAAGTAATAAAGGCACCCCCGCACAATTCGGCGGCGACGCTGAATGCGCCTTTTGCGGTATCCGGAAGCTG
>CAVHAH010000221.1:0-3197 GCA_963633785.1 bacterium | reverse complement strand
ACGAATTGGTTTCCACGGTCTTGTCATCGCTGGTTTCCGCCGAACCGGTCTTGCCGCATACTTCGTAGCCCGAAATGGCCGCGCGTTTCGCCGTGCCGGATTCAACGGCGGAATACATATAATTCGAAATGATTTTCGCCGTGCTTTCGCTCATTACCTGGCGATACGTGGGCGAATGCGCTCCCTGAACCACCGTTCCGTTTGCGTTGGTAATCTTTTGAACCAGCGTGGGCTTGAGCATTGCGCCGCCGTTGGCGATGGCCGAGGTAATCATGGCCATGTGCATCGGCGTTACCAGCACCTTGCCCTGACCGATGCCCGCCCAGACCAAATCCGACATATTCGACCCTGAATTCGGAAACTGCGAATTGTAGATCGCGAAATCGCCCAGCTTCATGTTTTCGTTGAATCCGAGCTTTTCCGCCGTGGCCCGCAGGCGATCCCAGCCGAGCTGATAGGCGAGTTTGCCGAATGTCACATTGCAGCTCTTCTCGATTGCCGTTTGCAGGTCAATCGTTCCGTGGGCGGTTTTCCCCGCACAAACGATTTTGCCGCCCTCGTATTCCCACGTTCCGTTGCACAAAAAGGTCTGATTCAGCACATTCGGGTCGTTTTCGATGGCGCTGGCCAGCGTGACCAGCTTGAATACCGAACCGGGCGTATACAGCCCCTGCAAACAGCGATTCAGATATGCGGTGTCCTCCACCGATTCCTCGCCCGCATCATACGGATCGTAATCCGGCTTCGATACCCACGCCAGCACCTCGCCCGTGGCGTAATTCTGAATCACCACCGCACCGCGATAGCCGTCGGGGAACAGATTCGAAACGTACGCCGTGAGTTTTGCATCGATGGTGAGCTGAATGGAATTGCCCTTGCGCTGCGTGTTGCCGCCAAGCGCACCCAGCCGCTCCACCAGTGAATCCGACAAATCCAGAAGCGTTGACGAGAAATAGCCTTCCACGCCCGTTCCCGACATGCCCAGCGTATCGCCCACCGTGGCCACAAGCGCCCTGCGAATGGATACATCCTCGGGATAAACGCGCGAACCGTCCTGCGTGGTCGCAAGAACGATATTGTTTCGATCGGTGATATCGCCCCGCTGATTGCCCGTTGTGCGAAGGCGGGTGTTGTAGCTGTCCGATGCCCAAATCGAGCCCTGTTCAAACGCCGTCATGGAAAACCACGCCGCCAGACCGATAAACGCCGCAACCACCAGAAAACCGACCAGACGCATATTGCGCCGAAGTTCCTTCATAGTTCCGCCTCCTCGCTCAGCGCAATGCGTTCGATGTCGCGCGCCTCGTCTTCGGCATTCATGGAGGAAATGCCCAGCAGTATGCCCATCGACAAACAGCTGCTGACCAGCGAAGAACCGCCGTACGCCACCAGCGGAAGCGTTACGCCCGTGAGCGGCAGGAGTTTTGTGGTTCCGCCCACAATCAGCATGGTCTGCAATCCCAGCAGCACCACCAGCCCGAATGCGGTTAAAGAATGAAAGCTCGTTCGAGCATTCATCGCCACAATCAAGCCTCGCAGAACGATAATCACATAAATCGCCAGCAGTCCCACCGCAAACACAAGGCCGAATTCCTCGGCAATCGATGCGAATATGAAATCCGAATGATACAACGGCACCTTTGTGGGGCTGCCCAGTCCGAGACCCATGCCGAACAATCCGCCCGAACCGATGGCAATCAGCGACTGCACCAGCTGATAGCCCGTGTTCTGCGGATCCACCCACGGATTCTGCCAAATGGCAATGCGGTCGCGCACGTATTCAAACGAATTGTAGGCAATCACCGCCGCACCGCAGCCCATGCCCAGCCCCGAAAGCGTGAGCATCGCATTCGACGTGGCGGCATAATACATAAACACCGTGGTCAGATAATACAGAAGCACCGCACCCAAATCACGCTCGGACAGCAGAATTCCGCAGCAGATTGCGGCAAACGCAATCGTCGGCAGACATTTCACAAACCGAGGGCGATTGGAGAATCCCGAAGCCAGCACCACAATCAATATCGGCTTCATGAATTCACTGGGCTGAATGGTGAGTTTTTCGGGAATAATCTGAATCCAGTTGCGCGCGCCGTTTTTATAAACGCCGATTTTGGGCAGATACGGCGTTGCCAGCGCAATCAGACACAGCACCGCCAAATACGGCGCATATTTCTTCCATGTTTTCCAGTTTCGAACAAACCATGCGCCGAACAGCATCGCAACCATTCCCGCAAGGGCGTAAATCGCGTGCGTGCGCGGCGTGCTTTCGGATTTTGCGATTGCCGAAAGCGTAATCAAACCGATGCTCAACAGAAACAGCACCAAAATCAGTATTGCACGATCCACGGGCCACAGCTTGGATGCCAGCAATGTCACCAGCATGGTTGCCATCGGCACGCAAAGCGCGAAAATCAGCGTTTGAGCGCTCACGGTTTCATTTCGAAACGCCGACAGCAGCAGTGCCGTAAACTGAAAGAGCATCACGGCGCTGAGCAGCAATCGGGTATTCACGCGCATCAGCGCGCGCCGCATTTTCTGCGTTCGATTGGCCATGTTTTCGCTCCCTTCGTGAGAAAATAGTTTAATTTTGCTTGCAGAACAATCCCCATACCGCCAAAACCAGTCCGACAACTGTGATGCCGGTAAAGGCGTAAAATGCAGGCATGAGACCGTATTGCGAAAGGTTCCACTGCCAGGAATAGGTTCCGTTTACCGTCTGTTCATTCATCATAGCGCCCGCCAGAATCAAAGCGGTGGAAATCGTGCCTGCCGAAAACATGGCTGCGCCCAGAATAACTTTCTTCATTTGTCTGCTCCTCCTGAAACGAATTATCGATGTTTGTATTTGCGGTCAGACGGAACGGAGAATAAATCATCGGAATCATAATCGTCCGTTTCCCGAGCCGCATGGCGGTAGCGGTTTTCATCCGCACTTTCTTCGGGATGGCGATACGTTTCCCGAACGGGGCGTTGATATCTTGAATCATCCGCCGATTCAATCGGGCGGTAGCGGTTTCCCTCCGCACCTTCTTCGGGATAGCGATACGTTTCCCGAACGGGGCGCTGATATCTTGAATCGTCCGCCGATTCAATCGGGCGGTAGCGGTTTCCCTCCGCACCTTCTTCGGGATAACGATAGGTTTCCCGAACGGGGCGTTGATATCTTGAATCATCCGCCGATTCAATCGGGCGGT